>NZ_JBZWJL010000003.1:0-153593 GCF_058680895.1 Caulobacter sp. GSs2
GCCGCCGCCAGCCACACCTTTTCTGTTGAAGGGAACGGCTACGCGCCTGAGGGCGGCATCCGCCTTGCCGCAGCGAACGCAGACCCTGGGGAGCACGTGGTCCTGGCGGAGTTCGCGCGCGCCGCCGCGGTCTGCAACGACGCGGCTCTGCGCAACCACGATGGAGTCTGGCGCGTGGAAGGCGACCCCATGGAGGGCGCGCTAACGGCGCTCGCCGGCAAGATCACAGGCGAAGGCGTCGCCCCCTTCGCCAGATGGCGGCGCCGCGCCGCGATCCCATTCGACGCCCGTCATCGTTTCATGGCCGTGCTCAATGAGGATGGCGATGGACGGGTTTGGATCCATGTGAAGGGGGCGCCGGAGCGCATCCTCGCCATGTGTTCAGCCCAGCTGTCTGCGGCCGGGGACGCCGAGCGTCTAGACACTGCCTTCTGGCACGACCGCATTCACGAGATTGCAGCTCAGGGCCAACGTGTCCTCGCGCTGGCCGCGCGAGGCGTCCCGCAGGATCACGACAGCCTCACGACGACCGACCTCGAGGGACAACTGATCCTCATCGGCCTGGTTGGCCTCATCGATCCGCCGCGTTTGGAGGCCATCGCCGCGGTTGCCGAGTGCCACGGCGCGGGTATCCGCGTGAAGATGATCACCGGCGATCACGCTGGGACCGCCGCCGCGATCGCCCGGCAGATCGGGCTCCGCAATCCCGACAAGGTACTGACCGGGGCCGATCTCGAAAAACTGAGTGACTCTGAACTCGCGGCGGTGGTCGTGGATACCGACGTGTTCGCCAGAACTAGTCCTGAGCACAAGCTAAGGCTGGTGACAGCGCTTCAGGCTCACGGGCTGACGGTCGCCATGACCGGCGACGGTGTAAACGACGCCCCCGCGCTCAAACGTGCCGATGCTGGCATCGCCATGGGACAGAAGGGCAGCGAGGCGGCCAAAGAGGCCTCAGAGCTGGTGCTTGCGGATGACAACTTCGCGTCGATCGCTGCGGCGGTGCGCGAGGGGCGCACCGTTTATGACAACATCAAGAAGGTCATCAGTTGGACGCTTCCCACCAATGCGGGTGAGGCGATGACGATCATCGCAGCATTGCTTCTCCAAATGCCGCTCCCAATCACTGCCATTCAGATTCTGTGGGTGAACTTGATCACCGGCGTAACCCTTGGCCTTGCCCTGGCGTTTGAACCCACGGAGCCGAACACCATGAAGCGGCCGCCGCGTCCCCGCGCCGCGCCGCTACTTGGGGGCGAATTAATCTGGCACATCGCCCTGGTCTCGTTGCTGTTCCTTGCCGCTGTGTTCGGGATGTACGCCTACGCGACCGACAAGGGATACCCGGCCGAGCTTGCGCGCACGATCGCGCTGAACACCCTCGTGGTGCTTGAGATTTTCCACTTGTTTTTCATTCGCAACCTCTACGGCGCCTCACTTACCTGGAAGGCGGCCCAGGGTACTCGGGTGGTCTGGGCATGTGTGGTGGCGATCACCCTCGCCCAGTTCCTGGTCACCTATTTGCCGCCTCTACAACAGGTGTTCGGCACTGTGGCGGTGCCGCTGCTAGACGGCCTCCTCATCGTCGCCGTCGGAGCGGTGTTCTTCGCTGTCATCGAAGCCGAGAAGCAAGTTCGTCTGGTGTTTCGCACGACCGTCTTGGGGGTCGCATAGGTCGACGCGTTGCGAAGCTCCCTCGAGCCAACCTGCGGCGTAGCTCCAGCCGCTTGATGAACATTCTAAATGTTGGCCATGCGGCTTTCTCAACGAGCGCCGGCGGGAGCCCACCCCATATCCCAACAAGCGTTCCGCGATCCGGTAAACAGCGCCGCCCCATGCGGGGCAGGCCGATCCGGCTCACAGGAGGAGGACACCGTGCCGTTCAAAGACATGTTGCTTTACATCGACAGCTATCCGGAACCGATCTCTCCCGAAGCGATCGACCAGGCCGTCTATTTTGCAGGCGCCGCGGGGGGGGATCTCAGCGCCCTCGCGATCGCGGTGGATCTGCGGCAGCCCAGCAGCTGGCTCGCGGACCACATGATCGGCCTGAGCGGCCTGTGCGCGGAGCAGGAGAAGAGAAGCCTCACCGCCTGCGAACAGAGTGTGAAGCACTTCTCGGAGGCATTGGCCAAGCGCAACATCGAAGGCCACGGCCACATCATCAAGGCGGACATGTATCGGGTCGGCGAACACCTCGCATACCATGCCCGCACCCGAGACCTCTGCATCATTCCGGTGATCGAACGCCAAGGAGACGAGAGGTCGGTGGCAGAGTCGGTGATCTTCAGCTCCGGGCGCCCCGTCGTGTTGTACCGGCCTGGCGAGGCCGACCTCATGAGCCAGGGGTTGAGCACGATCATCATCGCCTGGGACGGGAGCCGGGCCGCAGCCCGGGCCATGGCCGACGCGCTGCCGTTGCTGCCTAAGGCCCGTAAGGTGCGGCTGGTGACCATCCTGGACGACAAGCCCGACGCGCGGCCGGGCATAGGGAAGGACGTAGTCCGGCACCTGAACGCCCATGGGGTCGAAGCGGTCGCAGACGAAATCCCGATCGAAGGGCGAAAGGCGGGAGAGGCGATCGCACAATACGCAATCGACCAAAAATCCGATTTGATTGTCATGGGCGCCTACGGTCGGTCCCGCATGCGGGAGTTCGTGCTTGGCGGCGCGACCGAGTACCTGCTGAGCAACCTGAGAATTCCCCTGTTCCTCTCACGATAACGGGGTCGCCTCTTTGTCCGCACGATCTCGCCGCGCGGCATCTCGGCGGTCGGACGGGCCAGAACAGCGGCGCTGCGGAGGCGGCCGCACGTCTGCGCCTCCGTTCGATCGTTGACAAACTCCAGCAGGCGTACGCCGTCCGGCGCTGCGGCGGCCTCAGATTCGTACCTCGCGCCACAGCGCAATGAGCAATCGTCATCGGCCGGATAGGGGCTTCTCATTCGCTTGCCGTCTGTTCAGGCGCCATCTTGCTCCGCAGAATTGCCCGTTCCTGCGTCACAACGAGAGAGTTGATCGATGCCCTTGCTCCTATGCCCGAACGATAATGGCGCGATGACTACGGTCGAGCGTGGGGGGGTGCAGTTTGACATGTGCTCGACTTGCCGTGGCGTGTGGCTGGATCGCGGTGAGTTGGAGAAGCTCATGGCGGTCGCCGCCGAGGAAACGGGGGGGGGCGATCCCCAGGTGCGCTCCGCTCCGCAGCCAGCGCCACCGCCTTCCGCATGGAGGGCCGGTGGATACGGTGAGCGCGGCGAGTCCGGAGAACGTGGCGAGTACGGCGAACGCGGGGAATATGGGGAGCGTGGGGAGTATGGGCACGGACACAGGAAGAAGCGTTCGATCTTCGACATATTCGACTAGGTCGCTGAGCGCGGCTTGCGTATGCGCGCGGCGTGGCGCGCCCGGCATCTACCCCGTCGCTTGCGCCGCGAGCGCCCCACCAGAGCCTCCCGGACGTGCTGGAACCGCGTTGAGACGGGCTGAGGCCATGAGCGCTCACTAAGGAACCCCGGCATGGCCAAGGCAAAGATCCGGATTGCGCCGTCGTGCCCGGCGGGCGGCATGGTTCTGGAGTCCTTGCTGAACCCTGCTGAACTGGATCGTATTCGCGACGGGTTGGCGGGCTCGCCCTTTCGGGACGGTCGGGTCACCGCCGGCTTTAGTGCGCGCCGGGTAAAGAATAACGAGCAGGCCCGGGGTGACGACCCCGTCGTCGCCGAGCTCGCCCGCACGGTCAGGGCGGCGCTCGACCAGCACCCGGTTTTCCAGACGCTAGTCAGACCCATCCGGTGGTCGAACCTGATGTTCTCCCGTTATACCGAGGGTCATCGGTATGGACTGCACACGGACGACGCCGCGATGCTCGACGAGAGTGGCTATCCGTTTCGAACAGACGTGAGCTTCACGGTCTTCCTCTCAGACCCAGACACCTACAGGGGCGGCGCACTCAGGATCCTCGGGCGTGATGGCGAGGGGAGCTTCAGGCCCTCAGCGGGGACGGCTGTGATTTACCCGACCGGGCTCATCCACGAGGTCACGCCAGTGACCAGTGGCATGCGACTGGCATGTGTAGGCTGGGTGCAGAGCTCAGTCCGTCGCGCCGACCAGCGCGAGCTGCTGTTCGACCTCGCCTCCGCCCGCCGCGAGGTGGGCGAAAGCGATGCGCAGCTGCTTCTAGACAAGGCGATTGGCAATCTGCTGCGGATGTGGGCGGAGACCTAATGGACGGCCGTTGGGTTTGGGGGCCGTCGAGAGCGTGATGGGGCCGAAGTAGCCGAAGTCGTCACGGCACATCACGCACCACACATCGAGCCGATCGCCGCAGCCGCCGGTCTTCGCAGACATAAATAAACGCCTCGGTTTCATGAGCGATATTTATGGCAGGCATCTCCTGTTCTCATTGGTAATCCGCTGCTCAGTTCGACATCATTCAGATGCGGCCCGGGCCCCTCTGACGATCATCCTGATCGTGATGTCGGATCGCATCGGGTGCGCTCGAGGATGGGGTCCGGTTCTCTCTCCTCCGTCGAACACCGGCGCCGCAGCGTCGAGCGCGCCTTCCTCGAGAAGGAGTGGGCTCCATGATGTCCATCGTACTTGCTCGCCTACGTCGCCTTCGCCTGCTGGTGGAGGGCGCGCTCACACCTCCTAAGGTGAGGCGCAAACAGCGCGCGGTCCGTCTTGCCCATCGAGACAAGCCACCCGGCGGCTGGCTTTGGCGGCCAAGCGCACGGCCGCCAGCGCGCCCCTCGATCTGGGGCGGCGCACTCGCCCTTCAGCCGGCCAGGTCGCGCAGACGCTAGCCAACCATCAGTCAAGAAATCTGGCGCGCTGAGGCGGGCCTAGAGGAGACACCAATGACATATGCCGCCCAAAAGCACCGAACTCACCCTGCCATCTCGGCAACCGACGTATGGACCCCCGGGGACGAGGTCCAGATGGACGCGCTTATCGCCGCCTGCGCCCTCGTGGCCCAGGCCGATGGCTGGGTCACACCGGACGAACGCCAGCGCATGGTGGAACGCATGCGCAAGTCGCCTGCTGTCACCGTGTTTGGCGTGCAGGAAGTTTTGCTGGGCTTCGAGACTCTCAACGAGCGCTTCGATCGGGATATTAACGACGGCATCGCAGCGGCCGAGACGGCTGTTCAACGGCTGGCTGAACGAGCCGGCCCCGCGCGGCTGTTGGTTGAGACCGCTTGCGCGGTGGCCGAGGCCGACGGGGGTTTCGACGCTGAAGAGCGCGATGTCATTCTGCGACTTTGCGAACTGCTCAATCTCGCGCCCGCCGAGTTCGAAATCGTCGCGGATGAAGGTCGTCGATCATGAGGATTGGGTCTCCCGCCATACCTCACTGGACCGCCGCCTTGTCCGCCCAGTTGACCCAAACCGTCGGCCAGGCCGCTGGTCACCGCAGTGTTTCGACGGAACGCCCGGTCGAGCCGATCAACACCGTCCAAGACCGCATGACCTTACGCTGCGTCAGCCCTCACACGTTCGACATTCGCGTCTGATCACCCGACGCTTACCGGAGGGCTATGGTCCTTTAGCTCGGGACTCTCTGTCGAAGCCGATCTGCTGGGTTGGCGGGTCTCCGGCCACGGTCCCGCTCGGCGTCGCCTCTCGGCGGTATCGCCTGGCCATTCCGGCGGACCCGCCCAGGGGTGCGCTGCAACAGTCACCCTCACCTAGCCCCAGACGTTGAAGGGAGCTCCTATGGATAAGTTGAATCCGACCCTGGACCACGCCCCGGCCCGGCTCAGCATGGCGATCGACGCCGGGCTGCGGGCATTCATGCTAGGCGTTTACAACAAGATGGCCCTCGGCCTTTTGGTCTCGGCCGGACTGGCGTGGATCACCTCAGCCTGGGCGCCGGCGCGCAACGCCCTCTTCATTGTCTCCGACGGGCGTCTCTCGGGCTACACCCTGGCGGGAACGGTACTGGTGTTCGCACCGCTGGTGGTCTTGTTAGGCTCGGCCTTCCTGATGCGGAAGGCTTCTGCGCGGACCGCCAGCGCCCTCTACTGGACAGTCGTGGCCCTGATCGGCGCATCGTTCGGCGCGTTGGCGTTGCGGTTTACGGGTCAGAGCCTGGCCTCGACGTTTCTGGTGACCGCCACCGCCTTTGGCGCCCTCTCCCTCTACGGATACACCACAAAGCGAGACCTGAGCGGCCTCGGCGCCTTCCTGATCATGGGCGTCGTTGGTCTGCTCATCGCCAGTCTTGTCAACCTCGTGCTGCAGTCATCGCTAATGATGTTGATGATCAGCGCCATTGGTGTTCTCATATTTGCCGGCTTGACCGCTCATGACACCCAACGCCTCAAGCTGACCTACTATCAGCTCGGTGGCGACAAGGCTGCCCTGGGATCCGCCACCAGCTATGGCGCGCTGAGCCTCTATCTCGACTTCGTGAACCTGTTCCAGTTTCTGCTCGCCTTCCTTGGCCAGCGGCGCTGAGGCCTGGTTCGTTGGGAAGTAAACCCATGCCGTTCCAGATAGGCCTTCACGCCAGCGCCGCGATGCCGACCGTCACCCGCGGCGGCGGCGTGCGCGATATGCGCCCGACCTGTCGCGGCGCCCGGCTCGACCGCGCCGAGCTAGCGACAGACAGAACCGCACGAGAAGCGCCGGGACGCGGGGCGCCGCCCGGCGCTCAGCGTCCGACGTCGTGTCAGTTCCGCTGGGAGGGTCTGGGTCGCGACGACCACCCCGACGATGGCTCCCGCACGAGGAAGTGTCGCAGCTTTCTCCACAACTTGGACTGACGCCCCCCTAATGGCGCCGCCGCCCCAGCATGACCGCCTCGTTCTGAGGAAACCAGACGACTGGCACGTCCATCTTCGCGACGGCGATGTTCTGTCGGCTGTCGCACCGTACACGGCCCGGCTGTTTCGACGCGCGATCATCATGCCAAATCTCGTTCCGCCGATCACGACCGTCGCGGCGGCCGAGGCCTATCGGGACCGCATCAAGCAGGCTGTGGATTCCGGCTTGAGGTTCGATCCACTGATGGTTTGCTATCTCACCGATGAGACCGACCCCAACGAGGTCGCACGGGGCTTTGCCAGAAAGGTGTTCGCCGCCTGCAAGCTCTACCCGGCGCACGCCACAACGAATGCAGAGCACGGGGTCACCGACATCTACAAAATCTATCCGGTCCTGGAGCGCATGCAGCGCCTCGGCATGCCCCTGCTGATCCACGGCGAAGTCGCAGACCCGAACATCGATATCTTCGATCGCGAAGCCGTCTTCATTGAGCGGATCTTCTCCAAGATCAGTGTCGCATTTCCAGGGCTGAAGACTGTTTTCGAACACATCACAACAGCCGACGCGGTCGCGTTTGTGATGGGCGGCGGGCCAAATCTCGCGGCCACGATCACCCCCCATCACCTTCGCCTGAACCGCAACTCGATGTTCGAGGGAGGGATCCGCCCCCATCACTATTGCCTCCCTGTGGCGAAGCGGGAGCCCCACCGTCTTGCGCTTCGGCGCGCCGCGACCTCAGGATCACCGAAGTTCTTCCTCGGCACAGACTCCGCGCCGCATTGCGCCACGCAAAAGGAGTCAGGATGCGGATGCGCCGGCATCTTCAACGCCCCGTACGCGCTCGAGAGTTACGCCACGACCTTCGAGGAGGAAGGGGCCCTGCATCGGCTTCAGGGGTTTGCCTCAGAACACGGACCGACCTTCTACGACCTTGCTCTAAACAGCGATCAGATCGTTCTTGAACGACGGCCAACCGGTGTTCCCGACAAACTCCGGGAAGCCGCCGGAGACTTCATTCCGTTTCATGCTGGCGAGACGCTTGCCTGGCGATTTTTCGGTCTTGCAGGCTCATCGTCCCGGCGGACCGCGCGCAGCGGGCCACCGTGACAGCAGACGATCGGTCGCGGCAGCGCAAATACGGCGGTGTTCTCCTGCCGTTTCGGTCAAACCCCAACCTAAACCCCAACCTAATCCCAGTTTTAGGTTGGGGAGACCCCAGAGGGGAAGCCTACATTGTTGAGTTTTTTAAGAAAATTGGCGCTTCCGGAACGATTCGAACGTCCGACCCTCAGATTCGTAGCTAGCAGGGTGGGTATGCTTACGCCTTGAGCGACGTGGAATCGGTCGCCACTTTTCCAATGATGCCCTGGCATGATCCAGCGTTCTGACGCGGGACATAGCGGTTCGAACAAGGACCAGGGGCTGGCGGTGTTGGAGCATGGTGATGTCCGAGACGAAGTACCTCACTCCTGACGAAGTCGCTGACCGCTACCGCGGCGAGTTGAGCATCGGAACCCTTAGGAACTGGCGATCGATGCGGATCGGCCCGTCATACGTGAAATTCGGAAAGGGCGTTCTGTATCCAGAGGGCGAACTGGATGCGTGGGACCGCAAGAACGTGGTACAGTGTCGGCCTGCTCGGTGATCCAGCGTGATCGATGGGTTGGGGCGGTATCTCCACCACTGGCGCGACGGAACTGCCCCCACTCCACGTCCCCTGCCCGAGTCAGAATCTCCAGTTTTAATAGCCACTTCAACGGGTTGTTGCGTCGGCTTGTGCACAATCATCCGTCCGGCGATCAGACACCGTCGGCCGCCGACATCGAGATGACGCGGAAGGTCGTCGATGGCGGGAGGACCCTGGGTGTCGCCGTGCATGACCATGTGGTTGTCGGGCGGGCTGACGTCGCCAGCTTCAAGGCGTTGGGGCTGATGTAGCTATCCTGCCGGAGCTGAGCCCGCCGCATCGGGCCGGCCGGCTGCGCCGGGAAAGGACAAAGGCAGGGACCGAAAGGGTTGAGCGATCCGGGAAAAGGCCCGGCGCAAAAACCCCGAGGATCCCATGACCAATCCCCTTGAGCCGATGATGGCCGATCTCATCGCGCGCATCGAACGCGGTGTTCCGCCCTGGAGGCAGGCGTGGGTCGCCTGCGCCGATCCCAGCCTGCCGCTGCGCTCCGACGGCCAGCCCTTCACCGGCAGCAATGCCTGGCTGCTGTCGTTCGCGGGGGCGATGGGCGGCTATGCCTCGCCCTACTGGTTCACCTTCCGGCAGGCGCTTGGCATCGGGGCGCCGGTCAAGAAGGGGGCCAAGAGCTCGCCGGCGATCCTCTACAAAACCCGCGTTCTCGACGGCGGTGACGCCGCGTCGCCTGGGGCGTCCGAGGACGATCCGAGGGTGCTGCACTACCTGAAGGCCTACGCGGTTTTCAACGCCGAGCAGCTGACGGATTGCCCGGAGCCCTACCTTCGCGCTCCAAAGATCGATCCCGCCGTTCGAGCCGCGGCGTGTAGCGCGTTGCTGGACGCGATCCCCGCCAAGATCGAACTCGGCGGCGGCGTGGCCTGCTACAACCGCGCCCGCGACGTCATCTGCCTACCGGCCCCGGAGGCGTTCGACACGGTCGATGACTATCAGGCGACCTTCGCCCATGAGGCGGTCCATTGGAGTGGAGCGCCGCACCGGCTGAACCGGGAGTTCGGGGCAAGGTTCGGCGACGAGGCCTACGCCTTCGAGGAGTTGGTGGCCGAGATCGGGGCGGCGGCGTTGGGCTTGCGGATCGGCCTGCGCCCTCAGCTCTTGGATGGCCATGCGGCCTATCTGGCCCACTGGGCGCCGATCTTGAAGGAGCGGCCGGCGGCGTTGCTGGAGGCTTCAGGCCGTGCGCAGCGGGCGGTCGACCACTTGGAAGCCTTCAGCCGCGTGGATGTGGCCGCCACATCCTTGGCGGCGTGAGGTCGGTCATGGCTCTTCCGCTTTCACGGGACGATGTCGCGCTCGACCGGGCACGCCTTACCTCGCCGGAGCTGGTGATGGCCGCCCTTTCGGCGGCCATCGAGGCGCTGCACAACGAAGGTCGGGCGCCGACCGAAGATCCGGCCTTCGCGCTCCTGGTCCGTCATCTCAGCGAACAGATTGTCGGAAACCCGACAGAGACTCTTGAGCGGGCGTGCCAGTTGCGCCTGCGCGAGCGTCGAAATGAACCGTTGATCCTGGCCTTGCTTGCCGACCCCGTCGGACACGACGCACCCCGCAAGCAGGTCTTCAAGGTCGAATGCCTGCGGCTGCTCAAGCTGATCGCTGGCGGCCTCGGTCTCGAAAAGGCCGACTATGACCTGCGCTGGAACCCCGGCGGAACCGCCGTATCGGGGGACGCCTGCCTTCACTCTGATCGGATTTTCGTCAATCTGTCTCAGGGCGGCGGCCCCGGCCCGGTGATGTTTCGGGGTGTGACCGGCCGTAAAGACTACGCCGGCGGGATGAACCACTGGGCGGGCGCTGACGAACTCGCCGATCCGTTGCGATTGGCGGACAGGATCGGGCGAGAACTCGGCCTCCCCTCCCCGCCGTCAGATCGGCTTTTTTCGGCGGGCGCGCTTTACGGGCGGGGCGTGGAAACCGTTCCCTAACCCGCCGGTTGCTAACTGTCAGAAGTGTTCCTATATTTTCTGACAGTCAGGTGACCCATGCAACGATTGACGGAAGAGATTCTCGAACACAGCCGCACCGTGCCGGAGGGCGCGTTGCTGACCGCCAAGGGGTTGCTGCACCTGGGCCAGCGCGCGGCTGTCGACCAGGCGCTGTCGCGGCTCGCGCGTCGGGGTAAATTGCTGCGCGCCGGCCGCGGCCTCTATGTCCGGCCCGTCGAGAGCCGCTTTGGGGCTCGCGCGCCGACCACGGAAAAGGTCGTGGCGTGCCTTGCCGAGCTGCGCGGCGAAACCGTCGCGTCCCACGGCGCCGCGGCGGCCAATGCCCTGGGCCTGACCTCGCAAGTGCCCGTCCGCAGCGTCTATCTGACCTCGGGTCCGAGCCGGACGCTGCGGCTGGGCCGCCAATCGGTCGAAATGCGGCACGCTCCGGCCTGGCAACTCTTGCTGGCCGGGCGGCCCGCGGGTGAGATCCTGCGCGCCTTGGCGTGGCTTGGCCCCTCGAAGGCCGAGGGTGCGCTACTTACCCTGCGGCGCACGCTCCCCGCCTCGGACTTTCAGGCGCTGGCCAAGGCTGCCCCCCTACTTCCGACCTGGCTCGCGCAGCAGGTGAGCCAGTCGTTCGCCCATGTCTGAGGCCTTCCTCAAGCTTTCGGCCGACGAGCGGCGTGAAGCCTTGGCGGTCGCCGCGTCGGCGTCCGGGCGGCCGGCGCACCTGCTCGAGAAGGACATCTGGGTCGTCTGGGCGCTCGACGCCCTGTTCTCCTCGCCACTTGGCGAGCATCTGGTCTTGAAGGGCGGGACATCGCTCTCGAAGGCCTATGGTGTGATCCGGCGGTTCTCCGAAGACGTCGATCTTACCTATGACATCCGCGCGCTCGCGCCGGACCTGGTGGGAGAGACTGGCGCCGCCCTGCCCGCGACACGCGGCGAGGAGCGGCGCTGGACCAAGGCGGTCGGCCAGCGGCTCCCGCAATGGGTGAAGGATCACATCCGGCCAACCCTCCAGACCAGACTTGTGGTCGATGGCGCGCCCGCGCGGCTTCGGCTCGAAGGCGAGAAAGTCTTTGTCGAATACGAACCTCTGGCCACCGGCTCGGGCTATGTCGCGCCGGCGGTCATGCTGGAGTTTGGCGCCCGGTCCACGGGTGAACCCAGCGCGCTGCACGACGTCGTTTGCGACGCCGCCGGACTTGTCGAGGGCGTGGTCTTTCCGACCGCGCGGCCGATGGTGATGAAGGCAGAGCGCACCTTCTGGGAGAAAGCGACGGCCATCCACGTCTTCTGCGCCCAAGGCCGGCTGCGGGGTGACCGTTTCGCTCGGCATTGGCATGACCTGGCGCGGCTCGATGATGCGGGGTTTGCGCAAGCTGCCATCGCCGACCAGGCGCTGGCCCAGGCGGTCGCCGATCACAAGGCCATGTTCTTCGTCGAAAAGGACGCGGGCAAGGTGGTCATCGACTATCAGGCGGCCGTGCATGGCGCGATCCATCTGGCGCCGGACGGCGAAGCTCGCGCCGTCCTCGGGGCAGACTATGAGGCCATGGTCGCTGACGGCTTGCTATTCGATGACGCCGAACCCTTCGAT
Organism: Caulobacter sp. GSs2; assembly: GCF_058680895.1. Next base: position 12,010 of record NZ_JBZWJL010000003.1, read on the forward strand.
CAGCTGATGGCCCATTGCCTGGAGCTTGAGGGCCGCATCAATGCGGCCATGCACCCCGCCCCATAGGGGCCGATGATAACGGCGCGCTGGCGCTTTGAGTTCCGGGGTCTTTCGGCGCGGGCCATTTCTGGCCCTTCGTGGACACCCTGGCCGGCCCGAGGTGCGCGAAATCCACACGAGACATAGTTGCGTGGCGGTCTGCAGCCCTTTGGCTCTTGAGACCTCGCCACCGTCCGAGGCCCCCCACAAGGGACGCTGCGCTCAAAGCCCTTGTGGGGGGCCTCGGGCCGTCGGCGCGAGACGGTCGTCGAGCCGACAGGCTCCACACCCCACTCCGAAAGGATGTCTCGCAATGCAGTTTTCTTCACACGCTCCACTGCTAACCGGCCAGATGACCCACTTCGAGGCCCAGGCCCTAACCCTCGACGACCCCCGCCCCCATCCTCACGAAGAGGCGCTTATCCAACTCGGCCACGCCCTGATGAACGAGGTGCTCGATGTCTTCATCGACACGGCCCTGGAGGATTTCCAGGCAATCGCTTCGGAGAGCCTGATCGGGGCCTTCCATTCGGCGGCGCAACGGATCGAACGCGAAGCCGACCGCGCCAGGGATGACCTCAACCGACTGACCCGGGATTTCGACGGCTCGGAGATCGCCGATACCGAACTTCAGACCGCCACCCGCAAGGCCCGCGCCGCCGATGTCGCTACCATGGCCCTCGAATTCGTCCGAGACGCCGCAGCGGCCAGTTATACGACGGCGACCGGTGAGGTCTGGAGCCCCTGGAAGGGCAATGTCAGAGCTTCGAGGACAACCGCCGCACAGATCGAGGCCCGGGATGTCATCCGCTCAGCCAAGGCACGAAAGCACTCCGCCGCCGACCCTGGGGCGACCATCATCGCATTCCGTGGATCGCCGCTCGCAGACACCGCAGAGGACGCGAGCCGCATCTTCGATGCCCTCAATTGGGCTCGCGAGCAGTGGCCGGAAATGGCTCTGGCCACGACCGGCGCCAAGGGCGCCGAGAAGTTGGCGATCAAGTGGGCGAAGTCCAAGAACGTGACCCTGGTCCTGGCCAAGGCCGATTTTGACCGTCACGGACGGGCCGCCCCGTTCCGGGCCAACGACGAGATGCTCGAACTTGATCCGGTCTGCGTCCTGACTCTGGTCAATACCCTGAACGCCGAGCGCGGTGCGGGTCTGCAACCCTTTGGGCCGGCTCTCAATCTCGGCCAGAAGGCCGGCGACAAGGGCGTGCGCCATGTCGTCATTCGAGCGCGGGCATAGGTGCCCGCTTGCGGCGGCCTTCGGGCCGCCGCAGATCGTGGGTCACATTTTTATGGCAAGGCCTGTCCAGCACCTGCGGCAGCTTTCGGACCCAAAGGAGCCAGCCAAGCGAGACCCGTTACGCTAGAAGGCGGGCGCGCCCGGCCACGCATGGCCGAGCGCCGCGAACGCCACCTCAGCAACGTGATCAGCGCCCGCATGCCGATCGGCACCGAATATGACCTTCGCCGCCTCGATGCGGTCGCGCAGCGCCGGATGTGTGTTTGTCTCGCCCCAGTGGTCTTTGGTGAGCAGGGCAATGTTGAAGAGCGCAAGGTAGATTCCGAGCTGACGCTTCTGCTGGACCTTGTCGATTGGATCGTGGGTCGCCGCAGCGTAGTGGCCGATCTTCTCGGTTAGGAAGTTGGTGGCGAACGCATCGCACGACGCCTCCTCAGCCCGTACCCTGTCTTCATCGTCCGTCGGGGCGGCGGTCCCGTCCTGCTGGTGCTGGATATGCCGGAATTCGTGCAGCAGCGCCCATCCGGCGGCGATCGTGGCGAGCTCCGCTACCGCCCGCGCCTGGCTGTCGATTGCAGCATCGATATAGACGCCCGGCTGCGGCACCCCCTCCGGCAGGGCGATGCCTTCCGGATCATCGGCGTCGCAGATGAGGTCATAGGTGGAGAGCATTGCGTTCAGCCGGGACCAGTCCGGCGCTGTGACGTAGTCCATGGGTGTTGCGCAGAACCCCTCCCAGGCGATGAAGGCGCCCAGCCAAAACAGCTGCATCGCTCGATGATTGAAGCGGACGTATTTGTAGGCGCCTGCGTCGAACAGGAACGGACCATCCGGATGGTTGTCATCGTGCACCTGAAACTCCGGCCCGAACTTCGCCCAGAGCTTTTCCAGTTCTTCATGCCGTTCGGGCGCGCACCCAAGGAAGAGCGCCCGAGCGGCGTCTTGAACGTCGGCATCGTTCCGCATGTCGCTCATCAGTGGAGGTCCGCTCTGTCTTTTCAGGCCAGTGATCGACCGGCTCATACCTGCATACCAGCGAGATCGACCCCCACCTAAAATCCCGTCGAAAAGCCTCGCCGCATAGGTTCCGCGAGAGGGCGCCCAAGGTGCTGAGGTTGTCAGGGGTCTGGCTGTGGTGATCCGCATGTCGGCGCCAGCACCAAGCCGTCAGACGTCTCCCGGGTTGGGCGCTGCGGGGCGAGCTCGTCCGCGATCAATCTCACGAACCTAGGACGGGACGGTCAGGGTCAAAGGCGACCTCGCCTGGGCGAGGCGAACCCCCGCGGATCCTCCGACCTTCGCTGCGCTGCAGGCCGGTTTCCACGGGGATTCGTCCTTTGGCCCCTCCCTTTCACCCGCCCTGGGCGGTCGCGAGATCGCGGGAACGAGCCCGCAGATCCGGCAGCGCAAGAGGGAGACGAAAGATGGTCAGCATGGGGATGGCTCAAGCGGTTTATCAACACGCCCACGACTTCTATGACACCGGCAGCTGGTATGTGGTCGCCGAATGCTGGGACCTTCTGGCCATCGCCGAGGAGCTGGACCGTCAGGAGGAGATCACCGCGATCCCATTTGAGCTCGACACCGCCGCCATCGCCCACTTCCACCAGATGATCCACGCGCGGACGGGCAGCACGCGGCACTGACCCAACTCGGCGCCCGCGTCGGCGGGCGCCGTTCCCCCTGCCCTTCTCCCAACTTTGAGGAAGCCGGCGGAACAGGCGTCGAACGAAACCCAAGTCCTTGTGTCAGACGAGCTGGCGGCCACTCAGCCTTGGGGTTGGTGATTCGTTCTGACGTCGCGCCACAGGGCTCGCTGGGCGTTTCCGTCCTTGAGCGCTGCTAGGCTTCTGTTCCCCGTGCAACTTCGAACTCGCGCCATGCGTAAAGCGCGTCCCGGATGGCCTGACGGCCTACACGCCGAGTCTTGAGATAGTCTCTCAGCTCTGCCCAGCAAGCGGCCTCCGGCAGGCCGGGGTCCTGTTTGGCGTCGGCGATAAAGCCTCCCGTCGGCGTATCGGTGACGACAGCCTCTTTGATGTACGCGCGGAAGGTCAGTGTCATGCCCCAGCATAGCGCCACCAGGCGCGGGCGCGATGCTTGGCAACGGCGGCCGAATTCAAACTGAGCCACTACCGGGCCTCGAAAGGGTGCTTGGTCGGGCTCGACTGAAACCAACCGCCTGCCCGGCGAACTGGACTGGGCCGAGCATATCTCCGAGACGCCGGTGCTGGCCTGGAAGGCCCGTGATGTGCATATGCACCGTGGTGGTAGGCCCTAGATCTGGCGACCGACCCCGTGCCTCGCGGAACTTGCTGTCAGCCATCTCCCAATCTCGACGAATGCAGCGATCCATTCCTCCCTTGCCGGGTCAGCGCCGCAACGGGTTCCAGGGTAGCTTGGTGGGCTGAGCGCGGCCCCCTCCCCTCGCCCGCCCCGCAGCCGTTGATCAGAGGCGTCGGCGAGCGGCGACTCTTGCCTTGTGTTGAACGATCCGCGTCGCCCCGTGCCCTCGTGGTCCTTGTTCTGATCATCTCCAAGCCGTTGTGACGCCCGGCGGGCTGCGGTCCGCGCGATCAATCACTTCAACCTAGGTCGGGGCGGTCCAGGTCAAAGCCGACCCCGCTGCGCGTGGCGGACCGGATGGACCCTCCGGCCTTCCTCCGCGGCGCTCCGTGCAGGCCGGTTTCCAACCAATCCGGGCTTTGGCCAGTCCCTCTTCCCCGCCCTTGCAGGTCGCGTGATCGCGGCAGGGACCGCGAGCCGCCGGGATTTCCCTGGCGGCAGATGGAGAAAGACGATGCTGAACAAGGTCCAATTGATCGGTTTCACCGGAGCCGAAGCGGAAATTCGCACCACTTCAGGCGGCAAGAAGGTCGCCACCCTGCGGGTCGCCACCAACCGCTACACGAAGGCGGGCGGCGAGCGGAAGGACTACACGACTTGGCACCAGGTCGAGATCTGGAACCAGGGTACGGTGGGCTGGCTCGGGTCCAAGGGGCTGCCGAAGGGCTCGAAGGTGTTCGTCGAAGGGGAGATCCGGCACGACCGCTACACCGACAAGGACGGTGTGGAACGGTTCTTCTCCAAGGTCGTGGTGGCCACGCCGCAGCACGAACTGCGGTCGCTGGATCGGCCTGAAGCCGCTCCGGCCTCCGAGGAGGAGTAGCTTGAGCGCCCGCCCGGTTCGCCGGGCGGGCTCTTAGCCTTGGTTCGGAATCGCCGTAAGTCGCTCACCTTGAGTTGGCGAATTTGACGCCTGTTAAACCCGGCGGGTTTACAACGGCGTCAAAACGCGCACTGTGGGTTGGCGAATGGACGGAAAACTAAACCAACTTCAGCGCCTTTTGCCCGATGGCCTCCTGGCGGACGCCCGTTGGCTGCAGCGCCATGGCTACTCACGAAGCCTCGTCGCCAAGTATGTCAAAAGCGGCTGGCTTCAGGCGCCCGTCCGGGGGGCCTATCAGCGCGCCGGCGACACATCCGACCAGGCCCTCTCGGCCATTGCGGTCGTCTTGTCGCTCCAGCGTTTGCGCCCTCCCCTCCTCGCGGTCTGTGGCCGGACGGCTTTGGAACTGCTGGGGCTCGGCCACTATGGCGCTCCTGACGAGCCGACCCCGCTCCACCTCTGCGGCGCCGCGCCGCCGCCCGTCTGGGCACGCAGGCTCTTGGGGCCCGGGCTGGCCTATCACCGGCCGACCTTGTTCACGGCCGACCCGCTTCTCGCCGACGATCCGCAGGCCGGCGGGTTCGAGCGACACTTCACGCACCCTTCGGCAGGTGGCCTGGAGACCCAGCTTATCGTCTCGACGCCGGAGCGAGCCCTACTGGAGGTCCTGGACCTCGTCCCGCAGGTCGCCTCCTTCCACGAGGCCGACGTCCTGATGCAGGGCCTGTCATCCCTCAGCCCACGGCGGCTCTATGCGCTCCTGGCCGACTGTCGGAGCGTCAAGGTCAAGCGTCTCGCGCTATGGTTCGCCGATCGCCACGGCCATGCCTGGGCGAGCCGCCTCGAGCGGGGCGCCATTGACCTTGGCAGCGGCAAGCGTGTCCTTGAGCCCGGCGGGCGCCTCGACAGCACCTACAACATCACCGTTCCGCGCGAGATGGGGGACGCATGACCGCGTCCCTCCACTCAGGCCCAGAAAGCCGCGCAGGCAGGGCGCCTTCGGGCGCTGCTCCGGCGGGGCCCGCAGCGGGCGTTTTCGGAGAAGTTGCCAATTGGCAACTTCTGGGGTCGAGGCCCCTGCCCTTCCCCAAGATCGTCGCTCGTGGTGGGGTTGGTGATGTCTAAGCGCGCGATTCGACAGCAGGAGTTCGATCTGTTCGTCCCTCGGATGAACAGCCTGCCGCTGAAGGATCAGCGCGAGGTCATGGAGCGACCGTTCTTCTCGCTGTCGAAGCGCAAGCGCCTGAAGCCGATCGAATACACCAGCCCCGACGGCGAGGTCTGGGTCCACGTCAGCGCCAACCCCGCCTTCGGCATCGCCACCATCTGGGACGCCGACATCCTGATCTGGGCGACCTCACGCATCAACCAGATGCGGGAGGCCGGCGAGAACGACCTGCCCCGGACCCTGCACACCACGACCTACGATCTGCTCAAGGCGATCAAGCGCGACACGGGCGGCAAGGGTTATCGAGAACTCCAGGCCGCTCTTCAGCGGCTGGAGGCCACGACGATCCAGACCTCGATCCGGGGGACCAAGCGCAACACCAAGGCGCAGTTCGGCTGGCTCGACGAGTGGATGCTGGAGTCGGACGCGGTCACCGGCGCCCCGAAGGGCCTGACCCTCACCTTGTCCAACTGGGTCTATGAGGGGGTCATCAAGGACCGGTCGCTGCTGACGCTGCACGCCGACTATTTCGCCCTCTCCGGCGGTGTCGAGCGCGCCATCTACCGGATCGCCCGCAAGCACGCCGGCGACCAGGCGTCGGGCTGGACGTGCCGGGTGAGCGTGCTGCACGACAAGACCGGCAGTGAGAGCCCGCTGAAGCAGTTCAACTACCTGCTCAAGCGGATCGTCGCCGCCAACGACCTGCCCGAATACGACGTCAGTTTCGTCAACGCCGCGGACAACTCGCCGGCCGTCCATTTCATCCGCCGCGACGCCGCCGAGCGCGCCGCGATCAAGGCGGATCTGGCTCGCCTGGCCGCTGATTCGGAACGCCGGACCCGCGAGGACGCCCGAACGCTCGCCGTCGATGGCATGTTTGAGAAGCGCAGGGTTCCACCCTCGGGGGAACGGTGACCTATTCCACGGGGGATCGGTGACCTCGGGCACGGGGTTTCAGTGACCTTAGGCTCGGGGTATTGGTGACCACGGCTTTTCGGAAACCCCTGTAGCGTATGGGTTTTCTGAGCGTTTCTCGACCTCTAACTCTGTCTAACCTTGTCCCTAAGAAATTCTCTAACGGGGCGGGGCGGACAGGCTGGCTTGCCGTCGCTTTGAACCATGAGGGTTCAAGCTCGGCGCGCTGTTAACTCATTCTTCATTGTATCCGACCGAAAACTTGGCAAATTCCAGCTATCTCGTTGGATATTTGCAAAGGAGGAGGCCATGGCGAAACTTGCACTCGCGGAAAGTGCGGTCTCTGGACCCGTCCTCCTCGACGCCATGACGGCGCTCAGCGACCGCGCCCATGACGTCATCACCCGCCTGCGGGCCACGGTGTTCGCGCCCGGCGAGGAGAAGATCGTCGATCTGCGCTTCACGATCACCAAGGCCGCCGAAATGGTGGGCCGGACCTCTGAAGCGATCCGCCAAGCCGAGGCCGATGGCCGCCTCCCCGCCCCCAGGCTTAGCGCCTCGAAGAGGCGGGAAGGCTACAGCCTGGCCGAGATCAACCATATGCGCGATGTCTTTGGGACTCGGCCACGTCGTGGGCCCGAGGATCCGCCGATCGTCCTGGCGGTTCAGAACTTCAAGGGCGGCGTCGGCAAGAGCACCCTCACCTGCCATGTCGCGCAGTACCTCGCGCTCAAGGGCTACCGGGTCGCGGTGATCGATTGCGACAGCCAGGCGAGCACCACGACCATCTTTGGGTTCAATCCCGACATCGACATCGATGACGAGGAGACCCTCCTCCCCTTCTTCCGTCACGGCGGAGAGCCGGACCTCAAGTATGGCCTGCGGGCTACCGCTTGGCCGGGCATCGATCTGATCCCCGCTAACCTCGGGCTATACCAAGCGGAATATGAGGCGGCGGCGCGCCTTCGCGGGAATCCTGACGCCCTGGACCGCCTGCGTCGCGGCGTCGAGGGTATGGCCGTCGACTATGACGTGGTCCTACTGGATCCGCCGCCGGCGCTGGGGATGCTGTCGCTGGCGGTGTTGCGCGCCGCCAACGCCCTTTTGATCCCGACGCCACCTTCGACCGTGGACTTTGCCTCGACCGCCCACTTCCTGCGGATGATCGTGGAGACCCTGGAGGTCATGCAGAACCATCTGGGCGCGCGGGGCTATCATTTCCTCCGCGTCGTCGCGACCAAGGTCGATGAGGGCAAGAGCGCCCACACCCAGATCCGCGACATGATGGAGGCGGTGTTTGGCGCCGACATGCTGTCGGCCTCGCTGCTCGACTCCGCCGAGATCGACAATGCCAATGTGCAGCTGCGCACCGTCTATGAGCTGACGGGTCCGGCGACGAAGACCTATGAGCGCTGCCGAAACAACCTCGACCGCCTGAATGGCGAGATCGAGCTTCTGATCCGCAAGGCATGGCCCAGCCATCGGCCGGACCTTCGCCGGCTGGGTTTAGGGTAGGGGAGGGCGGTCATGGCATCCACCACAGGCAAGAACCGCTCCATCCTCGCGGGCCTGGTGGCCCCTGCGGTCACTGAAACCCCGACGCTGGAGCGCGGCGCGCCCGCGACCGAGCGCTTGACCACGCGGCTGACCGGGCTTGCCCGTGTCACTGCCGGCGACATCAAGGAAAAGACCCTCAAGCTGGTTGATCCAGCCCGATGCCGGATGTGGGAGCGGCACAATCGCCGCTACGACCTGCTCAACGAGAGCGTCTGCGGTGATCTTCTTGAAAGCCTTCGCTCCCAGGGGGAGCAGGAGTTTCCCGCGATCGTGCGGCGGGTCGAGGGTGACCCGGACTACGATTTCGAGGTCATTTGCGGCGCACGCCGCCACTGGGCGGTTAGCTACCTCAAGAATGTCGAGCATCGCGATATCCGCTACCTCGTCGAGGAGCGCGAACTCACCGATGAACAGGCCTTCCGTCTGGCCGACGTTGAGAACCGGTCACGCAAGGACATCAGCGACTACGAGCGGGCCCTGGACTACCGCCACGCCGTTGAAACCTTCTACGGCGGCACCGCGCAGCGGATGGCTGAGCGGCTGGAAGTGCCAAAGGCCTGGCTGTCGCGCTTTCTCGACCTCGCCAAGCTGCCGACCGACGTCGTCGAGGCCTTCGGCGATGTGCGGCAACTCCGCGAGAACCATGCCCGCGAACTCAAACCCCTACTGGCTGACGGCGCGTCGCGCCCTCGGGTGATGGCCGAGGCTAAGCGCCTGGGGGTTCAGCAAGCGGAAATGATCGCCAAGGGCCAAGGGCCTTTGGACGCCCCGAAGGTCCTGGCGCTCCTGAAGCGGGCCGCGGCGGGTGACGCGAAACCTGCGGCCAAGGCGGGCAAGCCGGTCACGGCCGTGATCAACGCAGCGGGCGCGACCCTCTTCACCCTGGCGCGCAAGGGGTCGAAGAAGGTGGTCCTGGAACTGGCGCTTGATGCCGACGCCAGCAACGCGGATTTCGCCGAGGCCTTCCAGCGCGAGCTGGTCCGGATGCGCCCCAAGGGCTGAAGTTGCCAATTGGCAACTTCCGGATTCTGGGTCCTAAGCGGGCGCCTCGACCCCTCCGATGTCGCCGAGTTGCCAATTGGCAACTTCTGCAAATCGTCGGGGTATCAGTGACCGGCCGGCGCCCGAGAGGGCGTCCGAAGCCCACAAACACCGGGCATAAGCCACATCTTGGCCTGAAGCGCTGACGAGCCTGTGGCTCGGTTGCGAGCGCGAAGGCAAGGCCAAGTCAGCATGAGAAAATCGTCCGTCCGCCCGGCGAGGGGGCTGACCCCCGCCTTGGCGGCGTGGGCGATTCTTCCTGTCGCCGCCGCGGCGGTCCTCGCCGCCAGCCTGCCGCAGCCGGCGCTGCTCTGGAACCGCAGTCCAAGCGAGCCTTTGGGGCTCTATGTCCGCACCCTGGGGCATCCCGCCCGTGGCGCGATCATCGCTTTCCAGGCGCCCGCGCCGGCCTTTCCCTACGCCGATGGGCAGATGGATTACCTGCGCCGGATTCCAATCCTGAAGGCGATAGCCGCCGGGGAGGGCGATCACGTCTGCACCGTTGGCGGGACGCTGACGATCAACGGGATCCGTCGCGCGCCGGTGCTCACCCATGACAGCCGGGGTGTGGGTCTGCCCCGCTGGGCCGGTTGCCGCGCGATGGCGCGCGGAGAGTTCTTCGTGTTCTCCGATCGCATCCCGAACAGCTTCGACAGCCGCTATTTCGGGCCGGTGACGACGCGCGAGATCCTCGGCGTCTTTCGGCCGCTGAGCCCCTCAACTCACTCCTCTGGAGACCGATGATGGATCCTGCGGCCCTTGCTGCTCTTTGCGCCCTTCTGGCCCGGGGCGAGACGGCTCAGCCCGTCCCAACCGGCGTGAACTGCCCAGGGGTGTATGCCCCCGCCACGCAGCTCGCCGGAGCCACTCCGCCGGCCCGGTCCCTGGCCACGCTGGTCTCCTCGACCGATGCGCGGGAGGCCATCGCGCGGGTCGCCTATGCCGAGGCCGCGAACCAGGGCGACAGTGGCCTGGCGGGCGTCGTCTACACGATCATCAATCGCCTCGCCGATGGCCGCTGGGGCGGGTCGGTCGAGGCGGTCGTCAATGCCCGGCGGCAGTTCGAGCCGGTGATGCGTGCGGGGGGAAGCTGGCGCAGCCTGCCGGCGGTCTCGGAGGCCCGGCAGGCGCGGATCGACACGATCATCAACCTGGCCCTGGAGGGCCGCCTACCTGATCCGACCAATGGCGCCAGGTTCTTCCAGAACCCGCAGATCGTGGCCGGCCGTGCGGCCCGCGGCGAGGTCTCGGCTGGTCTGGTGAACTTCGGGGGCGCCCCGCCTTCGGCGGTGATCGGCGCGCATAGCTTCTACGTGGAAGCGGGCAGGGGAGGGGGCTCGACGCCCGGCGCCGGCCGGTCGGCCGCAGCGCCTCGTGGCCGTGCGGCATCCGACCCTTGGCAGTCCGCCGGCGGCGCGATCTTCGCGGGCGAGAACCGGGCCCTCGTGGCTCCTGCCGCCGCCGCCGTGGCGGCGCCTACGGAGACCCCGGACGGGGCAGGCGAGGGCGGTGATCGCCGGCCCCAACCGGCCGATGGCGCCCATGCGATCTTCGTTCGCCAGGACGGGACAGTGACCGCGTGGCGGCAGTGATCACGCTGCCTGCCAAGAGCCATCGAGGTCGGCATAGTCCGCATCGACGTCGCTGGGCAGGAAGCTCGTGACCGGCTCGTCGGCCATCGCCGACTGCGCCATCAGATCGAAGTCCGGAAGGGTTTCACCTTCGGCCTGGAGGGCGCTCTCGGGGCTCTCTTCAACGTCGCCTCCGGGGCGCAGCGAGAGCGGCACATTGCCCAGCAGCTCGCGCACGGTGAGGCGGTCGCGGATGCCCTCCACGCGGCGGTCGATGATGTCGACCAGGCGCGCGAGGAGCTCGGCGTCACCGGCCAGAAGATCGTCGCCGGCCTCGGCCAACAGCGCGCCGCCGATGATGATCTTGGCGCGGGTTTCCCGCTTGCGCTGGTTGATCGACCACAGGGCTTCGAGCCGTTCGACACGGGCCTTGAGCACCAGGAAGCGCTGCTCGTCGTCCGCGATATCTTCGAGCGGCGTGGCGTGGCGGCGGCGATGCACGCCGTCATGGCCAGCATCGCGAAGCGCGCTTTCAAGCTCGTCCAATCGGAGCTTCAGCGCGTCTTCTTCTGAGACCCGCCGACCCTGCTCGCGGTCCTCCGTCCGGGCGATCCACAGCTCGCGCCGTTGCTCCTTCTGCGCCTCAGTTCGCGGGCGATATTTCGACGGGCGAGTGTTTCTTCGACGCTTATCGACCGTGGTCATGGCGCACACCGTAGTTGTCGTAAAAGCCTCTAACGGCCTAAACCTACCAATAACGCCCGTCATGGTCTATCCATGGCAGAACAGTAATTACGGACAATGGCGCATATACGGGTTGGTTGGGCTACGCCCACCAACCCTGCGGCCAGGCTCCGCCCGGCACCCTCAAGCCCCCCGACGGCCTGTCCGGCCTTGGAGCCTTGAGCCAAGGGCGCAGCCCTTAGCGATCCAGCCGGCAGCGCCGGCCGAGGGGAGGGAAGAGATGGCGTCGTTCCTTTGCCAGGTGCAGACAATCCAGCGTTCAGCGGGCCGCTCGGTTGTGGCCGCCGCGGCTTACCGGTCAGGCGACCGGCTGGTGGATGAGCGCCTGGCGATGGAGTTCGACTTCGCCGCCAAGGACGGCATCGAGCACGCGGAGATCCTGGCGCCCGCCGGTGCGCCTCCAGCCTTCCGGGACCGCGAGGTGCTGTGGAATGCGGCCGAGGCGCAGGAGTCGCGGAAGGACGCCGTGCCGGCCCGGGAGCTGCTCCTGGCCCTGCCGCACGAATTGACCTTCGAGCAGCGGCGCGATCTCGTCAGAGCCTTCGTTTCTGAGCACCTGGTGGGCCAGGGGATGATCGCCGATGTAGCGATGCACCGGCCTGGAAAAGAGGGCGATCAGCGCAATTTCCACGCCCATGTGCTGGTCACGACGCGCTCTGTCGGACCCGCCGGGTTCGGGCGAAAGCCGCCGGAATGGTGGAGCCCCCAGGCGGTGGTCAAGTGGCGCGCGGCGTGGGCCGAAACGCAGAACCAGCACCTGCGCCGACACCTTGGCCCAGACGCCCCGCAAGTCTCGCATCTGTCCCTCGCCGAGCGGGGCCTGGATCGCGAGCCGGGTGTCCACCTTGGACCCACGGCTTCGGCCTTGGAGCGCAAGAACATCGCCTCTGAACGGGGCGAGCAGAACCGCGACACGGCCGCGCATAACCGCAAGCGGGCAGAGCTTCGGCGGGACTTTCAGGAGACCGCCGATCGGCTTGTTGAAGCCGTGCCCCTGATCTCGGTGCCGGTCGCCAAACTGGTCCACGAGGCCGAGCAGATGCGGGTGCGCATGGTCGCCGAGCGGGATGGTTGGGCGGCTGAGCGGGCAGGCTTGGGCGGGCCGAAGATCGAAACCGCCGGGCAGATCGAGAGGGCGCTGACGGCGGAGGCGGCCCGTGAGCGTGCGATTGCCAAGGCCCGGCTCGCCCGCGTCGAAGGGCGCGTCGCCGGGTTGCGGTCCAAGCGGTTGAACCTGGTCCAATGGGTGCGCAATCCGGCCCGGATGATCTGGGCGAAACACGCCGAACTGAACGCCATTGCACGGGCGCGCTCGGCGCTCCGGCGGGCTGACCTCCAGCTTGAGGTTCGTGCGTCCTGGGCACGTTCGCCGCAGGGCCAGGCCTATGTGGCGGCGCGGCGGGGACCGCAGCTCGAGACCGCGGCGGACGTCGCTCGTCGCAAGCGGACCCTGGAGCGGAAAGTCAAACGCGCGGACAAGCGGATCGCCGGCGCCACGCGGACTTTCAACGACCTGCGGGTCGCCCAGGCGCTGGGGCAGGGCGAGCTTCGTGTGCCGGCCAAAGTTCCCGACGAAACCCGTTTCATCCGCGACATCGGCGGGCCCGCGCGGGAGGCGGTGATGCGCTTCCCGGCGCCGGCGCGCCAACAGGCCGTTGAGCGGCTCAACCGAGGACTGGGGCGCGTCATCGGACGTGGCTTCATTCCGGGCTCTTAGTGCAGGAGAGGGACGATGAACGCCTCAACGCGCGCCGCGATCATCCTGCCGTTGGCGGCCCTGTCGATCCTTCTCGGCCTGACGCTGGCCACCCAGATGGTGGCGCAGACCTACGGTTATCCGCGCGAGTTTGGGGCCGGCGCCTTCGACCTCGGGACGGTGCGGGTCTATGCGCCCTGGTCCTTCGTCGGCTGGTACATGCGCTTCCAACCGAGCTATCCGAAGCCGTTCGATCTGGCGGGCTTGGCCGCCCTGACCGTCGCAATGGCGCCGGTGATGTTGGCGGCGCTGCTGACCCGCCGATCGCAGCGCGAGCCCAAGGCTTTTGGCCGGGACGCCTGGGCTGACGTCGATGACGTACGGAGGGCCAAACTCTTTGGCCCGGGCGGACAAACCAGCGGTCAGATCAGCGGCCGGGTGCTCGGGCGTTTCAATGGCCGATACCTGACCTATGGCGGGATCGAGCACGCGATCATCGTGGGCGCGTCGCGGAGCGGGAAGGGGGCCGGGCATGTGGTCCCGACCCTGATCGCCTGGCCGCACAGCGCCTTCATCTATGATCGCAAGGGCGAGCTTTGGCACATCACCGCCGATCACCGGAAGACGTTCAGTCACGTCTTCTATTTCTCCCCGACCGACCCCAACACCGTCCGCTGGAATCCGCTGTTCGAGGTCCGCAAGGGGCCGATGGAGATCGCCGATATCCAGAACGTGGTAGGGATCCTGGTCGATCCGTTGGGCCGCAAAGCCGGCGACCTGAACTTCTGGGACCAGAGCGCGACGGACTTCTTCACCGCGATCATCCTGCACGTTCTCTACAGCGAGGCGGACACCAAGAAGAACCTGGCCCAGGTCCGGCGGCTGCTGATCAACATCGAGCCGACCCTGCACGCGATGATGAACACCCAGCACCGCTGGCGGCCGGACTATCATGCGGCGGACGGGCTCGCGCGGGACGCCAAGGGCGCGCCGATCGCGGAGATCCACCCCGAGGTCCTGCTGGGGGCGACGGCGCTCTCGACCATGGACGAGCGCGTGAAATCCAATGTCCTGGCCACCTGCCGGGCGTCGCTGTCGCTGTGGGCGGACCCTTTGGTGGAGTACGCGACCAGCTGGTCGGACTTCTCCATCGGCGACTTGGTCTGCTCCGAGGCGCCGGTGTCTTTCTACATCATCACGCCGCAGGCCCACGCCGACCGCCTGGCGTTCCTGGTGCGGGTGTTCACGCGCCAGACCATCAACAGCCTGATGGAGCATGAGCATTTCGACAGCCGCCGCCGGCGCAAGCTGCACCGGCTCCTGCTGCTGCTCGACGAGTTCCCAAAGCTCGGCAGTCTTCCCTTCCTGGAAAACGCGATGGGCGAGATGGCCGGCTATGGGATCACCGCCCACCTGATCTGCCAGAGCTTTAACGACGTGTTCTCCAAGTACGGGGACAAGACGCCGCTGTTCGACAACATGCACATCACGGCGTGCTTCGCGACCTCGGAGCCCACCAGCATCGACAAGGTGACGCGCCGGGCGGGCAAGGCGCTGGAGATGCGCGAGAGCTACAGCGATCCGCGCAGCCTTTTTGGGCGCGCGAACCGTTCGACCTCCCAGTCCGAGCAGCAGCGCTACATCCTCTCCGAGGAGGACGTGCGCGGCCTGGACGACAGGAAGCAGTTCCTGTTCGTCAACAACACCAAGCCGATCCTGGCCGACAAGATTCGCTACTACGAGGAGCCGTTCTTCAAGGCGCGGACGGGCGACTACTTCAACGGCGTGCCCGCGGCCTATGAGCAGCGCCCAGAGGCCGCCGACCTGCCTGGGCGGGCCTCCATCGACTGGAAGGGTGTCAGGGCCGTTGTGGCGGCTCCTGAGGGCTTTGCGGGTGTCTCGCCGCCCCGAGCGCGCTCCGGGCCCGGGAAAGGCTCTGCGGACGCGCCTGAAGGGCATCTGACCGAGGATTACCTGGCGCCCCAGCCGATCGCCGCCCTGCGGCCCGGCGATGACGACGGGAGCCTGTAGTGGACCCTTCGCCCCCATCCAACCCAAGTCCGTGGAGAACGCCATGTCGCAGCATCATCCTGTCGTAACCGACCGCAAGGTCGCGGCCCTGCGCCAGGCGATGGGCCCGGTCATCGCCGGCGCCCTTGCCGAGCGTCTGGTCGTTGAGGTGATGGTCAATCCCGATGGCAAGATCTGGGTGGACCGGATCGGGGAGGGGAGGTCGTGGACGGGAGAACACCTTGCCGCGGCGGACGCCGACCGCATCCTGCGGCTGCTGGCCGACCACGCCGGCGAGGTGGTCACCCGTGATCACCCGAGGGTTAGCGCGACCTTGCCGCTCACCGGGGAGCGCTTCCAAGGGGCTTTCATGCCCGTGGTGTCCAGCCCGGCCTTCGCGATCCGCAAACGGCCGGAGGTGGTGTTCACTCTAGACGAGTATGTCGCCGGCGGGATGATGACCGAGGCCCAGGCGGCGATCATCCGGGCGGCGGCGGTCGCGCGGCAAAACATGTTGATCGTCGGCGGCACTGGATCGGGCAAGACGACCTTGGCCAACGCCATCCTGGCCGAACCCGCCTTCGCCGAGGATCGGGTGGTGCTGATCGAGGATACGGCCGAGCTGCAATGCTCCGCCGCGGACCAGATCCAGATGCTGACCAAACGGACGGAGCCGCAGGTCACCATGACCGACCTGGTCCGCGACACGCTGCGGCTGAGGCCCGACCGGATCATCATCGGCGAGGTGCGCGACGGCTCGGCGCTGGACCTGCTGAAGGCCTGGAATACGGGCCATCCCGGCGGCCTGGCGACCATCCATGCCAATAGCGCCGCGGAGGGCCTGACGCGGCTGGAGGATCTGATCGGGGAGGTGACCCAGCGGATTCCCTATCGGGCCATCACCCAGGCGATCAACCTGGTGATCCATATCGCCCGCGCGCCGGCCGGGCGGCGGGTCCAGGAGGTCGCCCGCGTGACTGGCCGCGAGGGTGACGCCTACGTCCTGGAGGCTTGTGCCGAGGGGTAGGGGGCTCATTGGGGGGAAGGGTTTCCCCTGCGGTCGAGCCAATAGGTGTCTCGACCGACCCCTTCGAGCGGGGACACCCCGCAACGCCCCGGATTCGGAGAGCGGCCGGCGGGCGTGCTCGGTCCCGCCGCTGCGCGGCTCCTGCGGGTCCGCCCCTGACGGGCGCCTTTGGGGCGCCGCCGGCCGCTCGACGGCGAGTCCCGCCACGCGCGATGCGCGGGCTCCTTGCAGCCTTCATTTTAGTTACGCGCGGTCTCGTCCGAATCAGACGGGTTGCGACCCTATTCAGCGTATCGATCGAGGCGCTGGCGCACCTCAGCGGCTGGCAGCCGGCAACGGGGATGAGACGAGAGTGCGGTCAGGCCGGCGTGTAGTCTTGGCCGCGGCACATGCGATCCGGTTTCGAGCTGGTCGCAAATCCAAAGAACGCCATGAAAGGCCACCTGGCACTCCGCCGCGAGACGCCGAAGGCCGCCATCGCCTGTTAGCAAGGGCCACTGTCGACCCTCTGCGATGGCGAACGCGAAGGTGTCGGGCGTGGAGAGCTCCTTCCTTTCTCGACGAACCGTCGTGGCGCGCGTCAATTCGACCGACGTCAGCTCCTCGACCCGCAATCCGAGCGCAATGAGCCGATCGCCTAAGGCGCCTGCGAGTTCACGGCGGAATAGGAGATCGGGCACCGCAAATTCAAAGGGGAGGCGAAAGAGGTCGTCCAGCAGCGTTCCCCGCTCCAGGTCGATGATGACCGAGGTGTCGGAAACCAGGACAGCCATTGGACTATGCCGCCACCTGATCGAGACGGGCGTCCAGTTCGCGCGATGAGATGCCTAGGAGCTCGGCGGCGCGCGCTTCACCAATGACCCCTTCGGCCAGCGCGCGATAGCACAGGCGCTCGAACCGTCTGGGCTCCTCTAGCTCCGGCTTCATCCTGCCGGGTTCTTCGAATGGGTAGGCCCTCCAGCCTCGTTCCGCGAAGACGCGAAACAGCTTCGCAAAGGCCGCCTGGTTGATGATGCCCAAATCTTTGCACCGATAGGTCAGCGCCTGCAGGCTGACGCCGAACCGTTCCTTGAGCGCCACGAGCTCACCTAGGCTTAGCGATGATCGGCTAGCGCCGACCTCCGCGCGCAGCACATCTGCCGGCACCAGAAACGCACCCGCGAATCTGTGTGCGGCCTTCTCCTCATCGACGCCAGCGGCCACGCTCAGGACCATGTGGCCAAGCTCGTGCGCGAGGTTGAAGCGTTTCCTCTCCGACCAACTGCTGCGTTTTATTACGATGACGCGGGCCGCGTCTCGGCCTCGCCGCCGGACCTTAGCCGCCAGGCCGTCGATGTCATCGAGGTCAAGTGACATCACCTTCACGCCGCGTTCCTCAAGAAGTTCCGCGAGCTGAGGGATAGGGTCATTGCCCAGGCCCCAGTCGTCGCGCACCGAGCGGGCGGCGTCCTCGGCGTCCCTAAGGTCCCCGACGTGGTGTGGCGCGCTGCGTGGCTGCTCCCAGTCGACGCTGCGCAAATGCAGCAGGTCTTCGATCGCCAAGTAGCGTTCGAGCATGTGAATCGT
The DNA here is from genome assembly GCF_058680895.1 of Caulobacter sp. GSs2. The sequence continues at coordinate 29,762 of NZ_JBZWJL010000003.1, forward strand.
GCGGGCTTCGAGCGTTGCTTCTTCACGCGCCGAGGATCCGGCTTTCTTCCGGAAGTCCACGCCCTCTAGGGCGATCTCATCCTCTGAAAGAAGGTAGTCTTCGGTCACGCCAAGCGAGTCGGCGAGGGCCATGAGCGCACGAGAGCCCGGCATGTCCTCATTGCGCTCATACTTGCCAATGGCCTGGGCAGACACCACCCCGCCCATCACCTCGGCCAGGCCACGGAGGGACAGCCCGGCCGCGGCGCGCGCGACCTTGATCTTGTGTCCAATCATCGTCCACCTCCTGCATCACGTCGGTTTACATATGGCGTATGTAGTGTGTTTTTTGTAAACCGATACCCTTGAAATCGGCTCTTAAGGGCTCCATATGAGCCTAGGCCCGAGAATGAGGCGACATTTTGTAAACCGCGCGATCGACCGATTGTCGGCAACGGAAAGGGGGCGTCAGGTGGCGTTGAGCAACACTGAACTGCGCTATTACGACGGCAACGTGCTGCGCCTGCCGGCCGACAAGCGCAAAGAATACCACGCCCAGGTCGACCGCCTGATCACCGAGTTGTGCAAGCGCGTCCGCGACAAGACCGAGATCAAGATCACCAAGGTGGTCAAGGCCGGGTCGTTCGCGAAATACACCATTCTGCGCAAGACCGCGGTCGACCCGGTCGATGTCGATGTGGTGTTCTACATCTCGGGCCGTGACATCAATCACGAGACCCTCAAGAGCATCAACGACCAGATCTATGACCTGCTGATCAAGATCTACCCGACCAAGTCGGTCGAGGATTTCGAGATCCAGCGCAAGGCGGCGACGGTGACGTTCGTCGGCAGCGGCCTCAGCGTCGACATCGTCCCGGTCATCGAGGACCCGAACCAGGCTGGCTATGGCTGGCAGTTCGACATCCATGATGGCTCGAAGGTCCAGACCTGCGCGCCGTGTCAGATCAAGTTCGTTCGCGACCGCAAGGACCAGGACAAGGACTTCCGCACGTTGGTGCGGATGGCCAAGAAATGGCGAAACCACGCGGGGATCAAACCCCTCAAATCCTTCGTCATCGAACTGATCATGGCCCACGTTCTGGCCGAACAGGGCGCCGACGGCTCGATCGAGCAACGGTTCCGGAACTTCCTGCTCTACATCGCCCAGTCGGGGCTCAAGGACGAAATCCGGTTCCCCGAAAACGTGGCCCCCTTCACCGTCTTCACCGATCCCGTTGTGATCCTCGACCCCGTCTACAGCCGCAACAACGTCGCTAGCCGGATCAGCGAGGCTGAGCGCCTTGAGATTGTGGCGGCGGCGACTGAGGCTTGGGAGACCGCGAACTTCGCCTCGGCCGACAACGACAACGACGTCTGGAAGGAAATCTTCGGGCCTCGCTTCAAAACGGAGGAATAGGCGATGACCCAGACCCGCACCGCCTCAGCCACCGCGACCTACACCGTTCTCGACATTGAGAAGGTGGTTCGCCGCGTGAAAGCCGACCTGGCCATGATTGCCGATAGCACTGGCGGGTGGACGCCGGAGAAGGCTGCTCACTACGCACACGACGTCGAGGCGCTGGCGAAGGCCGGATACCTCGACTACGTCGATGTCACGCTGCTGAGCAACGGCGTCGAGGTGATGGCCACCCGCTTTGATGTCGATACCGACGCTGGCGGATTGACGTCCAGTCGGCCCGGAGGGGTCCTCTGGCCAAAGGTGACGTCGCCCCACCTGCGAATTGTCCTCGGTTATTCGAGCAACTACACCGCCACGGCGAAGGCGGCCTTCAAGGGCCAGCTCAAAATCAACTGGTCGCCGACCGACGCTGACACCAGCCATAGCGGCCTGAGTTCGGCCGGCGGCCGCGACTACGCGAGCAACACCTACGGAATGCAGCGAAGGGACTGGGCCGCGTGAGCCAGACGTCGATCTTTGACAGTGAAACGCCCCTGCCGGACGAAGGGCTGGCGCGCCGGGAGAAGACCTTGCTGGGTTTCGGCACGCGCTATGCCCGCGTCCACGATCAGCTGCGGCTGCTACTGAATGTCGGCCAACTGGCCAGCTGGAACCGGCAACACCACGGCGGCCGGCTGGCCCTTTGCGATCTTGTCGCCGAGCAATATCCGCTGGTGATCTTCCATGGCGACGTCGGCACCGGCAAGACGGCCATGGCGGAGTGCATGGCCAATCGGCTTGTGGCCGAAGCGCGAAGCGAAGACTCGATCCTCTTCAAGCTCAGCAACCGGGTCCGCGGCAGCGGCATGGTGGGCGAGATGGGCACCCTAATCGCTGAAGCGTTCAAGAAGGTGGTGGCGTCGGCCGGCAAGCACCGCCGAGCCATCCTGATCATCGATGAGGGGGACAGCCTCGCGGCCGCGCGGTCGCAGCAGCACAGCCACCACGAGGATAAGGTGGCGGTAAACACGCTGATCCAATGCGTCGATGACCTTCGCCAATACGGCGGTCGTATCGTGGTCTTTCTGTGCACCAACCGTTTGTCGGTCGTTGACGCCGCTTTGCAACGACGCGCCGCGATCATGGAGGAATTCCGCAGGCCTTCCGACGAAGAACGCCGCCAACTCCTGTCGATGGATCTGGATGCCTTGTCTCTCAGCCCGGCCCAGATCGGCCAATTGGTGACCGCGACGGGTCCGCGGGTTGGCCAGCCGGGCTGGACCTATTCCGATATCAGGACACGTCTTTATCCCGCAGCCCTGGCCAAGGCCTATCCCGACAGCGCCCTTCGGTTTGAGCATCTGCACACGGTGGCGACCACGCTCAAGGCCTCGCCGGTGATGGAGGATCGCTGATGGCCCGATCCCCGCTTCTCGGTCGGAGAATCCATATCGCCGGCAGCATCGTCGAGGACGTGGCTATCGCCACGGGGGATGACGTCAGGCTGGCGCGTGAGTTTGTCGTTGAGCTGGTGAAGGCTCTGGTCAGGCGCGGCGCCAATTTCGTCGTCCCCGTGGACGCCGAGCCCAAGCGAAAGGCCGATAGCCTGCCGATCTGTTTCGACTGGCTCATTTGGCAGACCCTGCGGGACAACCTCATCCATCGCCCAGCCGGTGTCCCCGGGCCGATGGCGATCGCGGTCCAGCACCATAAGAGCGAGGACCAGATCCCGGCGGAATTTGTCGACCTGTGGGACGACCTTCGGGGCAATCTCGCCCTCGTTCAGATCGAGAACGCGGCCCACTGGAACATGGCCAGCAAGCGCATGGAGGCTCAAGCCCGGTCGGGCGACATCCTTATCGCCTTGGGTGGAACGGAAGGCGTCCTCTTCCTCGCCAACCTGTACCACGATGGCGGCAAGCCGATTGTCCCGCTGAACCTGCCCCTTTGTCCGGAAAGCACGGGCGCACGGCGCCTCTATAACTTTGGCCTCACAAGCCACCAGACCCGGCGACTTTTCCAGATCGCGGACGATGGTGACGCGCACCATTGGCTGAACCGCATTCGCTTTCCGGCCCGACAGGCGACTTCGGACCGCGTCAACGATCTGATCGAACTGCTTGAAGCCCTGGAGCCGCCTCGGGCGTTCGCCGTGCGGATGCTGAACCCCGATCTGCCGGAATACGCCGCGGTCCAGAACTTCTTCGACACGGTCGTGCGGCCGGTGATCGAGGGCGAACTGGGGTATCGGCTGGTCGTCGTCGATGGTCGCCAAGCATACGATCACGCGCGCATCGACGAAGAGATTTTCGCCAAGCTACACCGGAGCAGCGTCGTGCTGGCTGACATCACCGGCGCCAGGCCTAACTGCTTTCTAGAACTCGGCTACGCCCTGGGTCGCGGCCTGCCGACAATGGTGACCGTCCAGCAGGGCGCCAGCTTGCCATTCGATATTACGACACTGTCTGGCCTGCACTGGTCGACGGAGGGCTCCGCCGAAGATCGGCGCCGCGCGTTTCGCGAACACTGGAGGGCGATCCGCAACCGGCCGCCGCTCGTCCCTGTGGAGCCGCTGATCTCATGACCCACAAGCCAGAAATCTACATTTCGGTTGATGTCGAAACCGCCGGCCCCATCCCTGGCGAGTACAGCCTGTTGTCGATCGGCGCTTGCGACGTGGACGATGAATCCAGGTCCTTCAGCATCGAGCTGAAGCCCATCAACACCAACGCCGACCCCAAGGCGCTGGAGGTGACAGGCCTATCCCTCGATGAGTTGGCGATCCGAGGCGAAACGCCCGAGGCGGCCATGGCCGCGTTCGGCGCCTGGGCCCGTTCGCTCGCCGATGAAGAGCGCTCCCTCGTGTTCGTGGGGTTCAACGCGCCCTTCGACTGGTCCTTTGTGAATTACTATTTCCATCGCTTCACGGGCGGAAACCCGTTCGGCTTCACCGCGCTCGACATCAAGGCGCTGTATATGGGCGCCACCGGCAGCACCTGGGCTGACACCCGCTCGAGCCAGGTGGCCAAGCATCTGGCGCCGGTGAGCCGCGGCGATCACGATGCCCTGCACGACGCAAAGTACCAGGCTGAGCTATTCAGGTTGGTGCGTGCGCTCACTTCAAAGAGCGACCTGCCTTGACCGGTTGCGGACGGGCGTGGGGCGCTTGGCTGGTGCGCTCGCCGTTGAGCCAGCGCTGAGCGGCCGCTGGCCTGCCTGACAGTCGGCTGGGGAACTGGTCAGCTTAGATAGAAGTAGACTCCGGCCGTCGAGATTCCGGCGGCGATAGCCGTCAGAGCCGGCCGAAAGGTCGTAGCTAGCGCTAGACCCTGAATGAATGCGGTGCAGGTTTCACCTTCACTCTGCAATGACGCTGCCAGGGTTACCGTTCGATCTTTGTTCCGTGTCCGAGATTATGGTAAAGCTAGATCTGACTGGCGATACGAGTCGCTCGCGCAGCCTGAGGTGGCCATGAAACGCCTAGTGTTTTGCTTTGATGGGACGAGCAACACGCTCGCGACCGAGACCCCTACCAACGTCGCGATCACAGCGTCCAGCATCCGCAATAGCGCGCCCGACGGACCTCAGATCGTCTACTACGACGAGGGCGTTGGAAGCACCAAACAGGACAAGCTGGTCGGCGGCGCATTCGGCCACGGCCTCTACGACAACGTCATGGATGCCTACAAATTCCTGGTGTTCAACTACGAGCCTCACGATGAGATTTTTATCTTCGGCTTCTCACGGGGAGCCTACACCGCGCGCTCGTTCGCGGGCCTGATTCATAATCTCGGGGTGGTGAGCAGCTGCTTCGCGGACAAGATCGCCGTTGCGACATCCCTCTATCGGCAACGCCGTAACGCCCCGCCGACCTTCTTTGACGATCTGAAGGCGTTTCGGCAGCAGTTCGTCCCCGACTGCTGCGCTAATCCGGAAGACGCGGCATGGCGAAAGGCGAACGATCCGCTGTTCGACGATGCCAAGGCGCCGATCGTTCAGATCAAATATATCGGGGTCTGGGACACGGTAAAGACGTTGGGGTCAGCCCTGCTGGGGGATCAAGACGGCGATGGTGAGGCGGATGACGAGGAGTTCCACGACCACAATCTCTATCCTTCTGTGGACTCCGCCCGGCATGCGGTTGCGCTCGATGAGCGCCGTGGAAAGTTCGACGTTACGCTCTGGGACAATGTCGATGAGCTAAACATCGCAAAAGGCTTCAAGGCTGACGATCCCGAGCGTCCGTATCAACAGGTCTGGTTCCCGGGCACGCATGGCTCTGTCGGCGGCGGCGGCGACGTTCGAGGCTTGTCGGACGAGGCGCTGGAATGGATCTGGGAGGGCGCCAAGAAGGCGCACCTGCGCTTTGATTCAACGTCGATCTCGAGGATCTATGGCATCCGGCCCGACGTCCTCGCCAAGAACGACAACACCGAGAAGTTCAACTGGAATCCAAAGTCTATCGTGATGCGCTTTCTGCCGCCTATTATTCACCGACAGGGACCCCGCAGCATGCACGAGGTGTCTAGGTCCGCTCTTGTCAGATGGGCGGCGCCGGAAGGGGCTACGCCGGACCGCGACCTCTATCGTCCGAAGCCGCTGGATGACTTGAAGGGTCAGTTGGATGAAGCGGCGCGTGAGTTCGAGCCCTGGATGTATGCGACCCGAGGAGCGTACGTTGCAGATGGTGTTCAGTTGCCTGCTACCGTCTCGGCTGCCGGGCATGAGTTTCGCCGACACAGGATCGGGCCAAACCAAAGTCTAGCTGACATCAGCGAGCATTACTTCCAGAGCAAGGGACGGGTCGCCGATATCCTGGCCGCAAACCGGACGACGATCCTTGATCCGGATCGGTACAACGCCGGTCAAATCATCAACATCCCCATGGCTTAAGCGACGACCGGGTAGGAAGGCTTTCCCAGCGTCAGAGCCTAGGTCTCTGGCCGACCTCTTCTGTGACGGCCGCCTTTCGGCGCCGCCGGCCGCTCGACGGCGCTTCCCGCCGAGCGGGATGCGCGGGCTCCCGGCAGCCTTCATTTTAGCTGGTGACAGCTAGGCGCCCTGCGCCTCGCGGTTCAGATCTCCTCGCCCTCGGCTTCGACGGGCACCGAGGCCGCCCCGCCGAGCGCTTCGTAGCGCCGGGCCGAGAGCCACTGCAGCCTCTTGGCCTGGGTCAGGAGCACGCGCCGCAGACCGCCCTGGACCTTCCGCTCGGAGATCACCTGGGCCAGACGCGACAGGATAAGCGCCCGGCGGGCGATGCGAAAGTCGGGATGCGCGCGCAGTTCATGCACCCGCTCCGAGACGATCCGGGCTCGGAAAGAGGGTGGGATCTCGACCGTCAGGGTTCCCGGGGGCGGATCCTTCTCGTTGAGGATCGCCTTGAACTGTGAGCGTTCGACGGCCCGCTCGGTGATCACGCGCTCCAGGGCGTCGAGATGTTGCCGGGCGGCCAGGTCGCTGCGGTTGGACGCCTCGAACTGGGGGAGGGGCCAGACTTCGATCTCGAAGACCTCGAAGGGGTCGAGGACCGACATGGCCACGGCGTCGGTGCGCTGGTTGGTCAGGTGGCGGCGGATGCGGGTGCGCAGCCGTTCATTGGTCTGGCCGACATAGATCGGTTCGCCGTCGTAGTCGAAGAAGGCGTAGACCCCCCAGCGATAGTTGCCGACGAAGGGTCGGGCGCCGGAAGGGTCATCGAAGGGCGTGTCGAGAAAGACCGTCAGGTTGCGGCGTAGGTCCTCGGTCTCAAATGGCGGGACGTTGACCGCATCGGGATCGCGCTGAAAGAGCTCGGTCACGCGACCGCGCGGGCCTCGAGTGGCTCCGCCAGCAAGGGTTCGAGGATGTGCTGGGCTAGGTGGCGAACCACGTCGACGACTAGGCCGTCGCCGGTGAGGTGGTAAGCCTCATTGTAGTTCTTCGGCAGCTTGTAGTCGTCGGAGAGGCCCATCAGGCGCGCGGTCTCGCGGGCGGAGATCAGACGCGAGCGGATCTTGGCGCCATCGATCACGACGATTACCTGCCGGCTGGAACCGCCCGCCGGGGTCCGCAGGCAGCCGGCGACATCGTCAAAGCGGATTTCAGCGCGCTGAACCTTGACGCCCTTCTCATTGAGCCGGGTGCGCTTGTAGACGCCACCGACCATCCGCCGCCCCGCCCGCATGGCAGCGGTGACCTTGGCCTTGTTGAGCGGGGACATCTTGGCCAGCAGTTGCTCGGTCTCAACCGGGGTGTGCCAGGCGACGCTGGTCGGCGTCTCCTCTATCACTTCGGCGAAGGTGCTGACCCGGTGGCCGGGCGTGGGCACGTTCCACCACAGGAGCTTCGAGCGCAGCGCCTTGGGGAGCGCTTCGACAGCGCGACACAGGCCGCGGGTATGGAAGGGTGCGAGGGGTTCCGGCGACAGCAGCGCCGGATCGATGGCGACGTCGGCCCGCACGCCGATGACGAACAGCCTGGGTCGCGACTGCGGCACGAAGAGATCGGCGTTGATCACCAGGGCGCCGCAGCGGTAGCCGGCGTCGGAGAAGGTCCGGCAGATGGCTTCGAAATCCTTGCCGCCATGGGAGGTGAGGGTCCCGCAGACGTTCTCCATGGCGATCAGCTTCGGAGCCCGGCGCTCCGCCTTGAGGGTCCGGACCACATCCCAGAAGGGATAGAAGGTCCCGGAGCGTTCGCCTTTGAGCCCGGCTCCGACGCCGGCGAGCGAGAGGTCCTGACAGGGGAACGAGCCCCACATCAGGTCGGCTGTGCCCGGCAGGTCGGCCGGCGTGATGGCGCGGATGTCGGCGACCTTCAGTTCCGCTGCGCCGAAGTTGGCCTGGTAGGTCAGGCCCTTCTTGAAATCGAAGTCGTTGGCGAACAGGCAGGTCCACTCGAGGCCCAGCCCTTTGCGGGCCATGCCGCCGCCGGCGAAGAACTCGTAGAAGCTACCCATGGGCGCGGCGCTCGCTTGTCTGCGATGCTGCGGCCATTGGCTCCCGCGCCAGCTTTTCCCGCACGGCCTCGGCGATCCAGGTGTTGCGCGAGACATTGCCAGGCCGCGCGGCGCAGGCGGCGTCGATCTCGGCGAAGGTCTCGGCGGCGAGCCGGAGGTTGATGCGATCCAGGCTACGGACCGTGGTCGTTTTCGAATCGGAATCCATGGAGCCACGTTGGCGCCTGCGTGGCGCCACGTCGAGCAGTGTTTCTTGTTTTGTTCTGCGGCGTGTTAGGTTGCCGCTCATGACCGGCGAGCGCGTCCGCAAGATCATTCATGTCGATATGGACGCCTTCTTTGCGGCGGTCGAACAGCGCGATGACCCGAGCCTGAAGGGCAGGCCCGTTGCGGTCGGATACCCTGAGAAGCGGGGCGTGGTGGCGGCCGCCAGCTATGAGGCGCGGCAGTTTGGGGTTCGGTCGGCGCTGCCGTCGACCACGGCGCTGCGCAAGTGCCCGGAGCTGATCTTCAGGCCGCCGCGGTTCGAGGTCTACAAGGCGGTGTCGCGCCAGATCCACGCGATCTTCGCCGACTACACGCCGCTGATTGAGCCGCTGTCGCTGGACGAAGCCTATCTCGACGTGACCGACAATCTGCGCGGCATCCCGACGGCTTCGGCGACGGCCAAGGAGGTCAGGGCCAGGATCCTGGATGAGACGGGCCTGACGGCGTCGGCGGGCATTTCCTACAACAAGTTCATCGCCAAGCTGGCGTCCGACTTCCGCAAGCCAAATGGCCAGTACGTGGTGACGCCGGAGATGGGCGAGGCGTTCGTCGAGGCGCTGCCGGTGACCAAGTTCTACGGCGTCGGCCCGGTGACGACGGCGAAGATGCACAAGCTCGGCATCCAGACTGGCGCCGACATGAAGCGGCAGTCGTTGGCGTTCCTGCAGGCCCATTTCGGCAAGTCAGGGCTGTCAAACGGCGTCCAAAACTGACCCCCTATCGGCGTCCAATATTGACCCCTCTAGCCTCTGTTCCCGGACTGGCGGCGAGGCGCGTAGCGGTCAGCTAGCGCAGCGCGTCGCCGCCTAGTGAGCCACTGATCGATGAGCTGCCCGGAGGGGGTCTGGGGGAGGTTGAACAAGTTGTGGATGACGCGGAGCGCGCCGATCAGGCGCGGTTCCTGAGCCGCCAGCTGTCGTTGCCGGTCTCGACGATGTCGCAGTGGTGGGTCAGGCGGTCGAGCAGCGCCGTGGTCATCTTGGCGTCGCCGAAGACGGTGGGCCATTCTCCGAAGGTCAGGTTGGTGGTGATGATCACCGAGGTGCGCTCGTAGAGCTTGCTGATCAGGTGGAACAGGCGCTGGCCGCCAGACTGGGCGAACGGCAGATAGCCCAGCTCGTCGAGCACCACGACGTCCAGGCGCGAGAGCTGGGCGGCCAGAGCGCCGGTCTTGCCGCGCCGGGCCTCGTCCTCCAGGCGGTTCACCAGATCGACGGTGTTGAAGTAGCGACCGCGCGCGCCGGTCCGCACCACGTTGGCCGTGATGGCGATGGCCAGGTGGGTCTTGCCGGTGCCGGTGCCGCCGACCAGCACGATGTTGCGGTGATCGGCCAGGAATGAGCCGCCGTGCAGAGCGCGGACCAAGCCTTCGTTGATCGGCGAGCCGTCGAAGGTGAAGCGCGCCAGATCCTTCATCGCCGGCAGCTTGGCGGCGGTGATCCGGTAGCGGATGGAGGCGGCCTGGCGGTGCGCGGTCTCGGCCTTGAGCAGGTCGGCCAGCATCTCCAGAGCGGTGCGATTGCGCTGCAGGCCCGTGGTCACCGCGTCGTCGAACGCGGCGGCCATGCCCTTCAAGCCCAGTTGGCCCAGGGCCTCGATCATCTCATGCCGCTGCACGGGGACCTCGCAGCAGGTCGTAGCGGGCGCAGTCAGCGATCGGCGGGTGGCGCAAGGCCAGCGCCTGGGAAGTCGTGATTGCCTCGGGCCTGGGGGGCTCGCGCCGTCGGGCCAGGATGTTGAGGATGACCTCGTCGCTGGCGACGCCGGCGTCGAGCGCTTCGCGGACTGCGTCGTCCACGGCGTCCAGGCCGTCATCGAGGACGCTGGCCAGCACCCGAACGAAGCGCCGATCGGCCTCGTCGCCCGAGCCCAGCCGCTTGCGCAGTCGGGTCAGGGCGGGCGGCAGAGGCCAGTCCTGGAACGGCGCGCCGTTGCGCAGCGCCCCAGGCTTGCGGGCCAGGACCGGCAGGTAGTGCCAGGGGTCATAGACGGTGTGGTCGCGGCCAAAGCCGCGGGGATGATCGGCCACCACCTCGCCGTCGCACAGGACCACGACCCGGTCGGCATAGGCGCGGATCTGCACCGCGCGCCGCGCCGCCTTGGCCGCCACCGAGTAGCGGTTGCGGTCGAAGTTGATCAGGCAGGTGGCCTGGGCGACGGCCTCGATCTGGTGGAAGCCGTCGAAGGGACCCACGAACGGCGCCAGGAACGGCCGCTCGGCCTCGAACACCTCCTGGACCGTGCGGTCGCGATACTCGGGGTGACGGTCGTTGCGCGCCCGGCGCTCGCACTCGGCCTCTAGCCAGCCGTTGAGCTCTTCCAGGGTCCTGAACCGAGGACGCGGCTTGAAGATGTTGTCACGGGCGTAGCCGACCTGGTTCTCCACCTGGCCCTTCTCCCAGCCCGAGGCCGGGGTGCAGGCCACCGGCTCGATCAGGTAGTGCGAGCACATCTGCTCGAAGCGCCGGTTGAAGCGCCGGGTCTTGCCGGCGAACACCGCCTCCACGGCGGTCTTCATGTTGTCGTAGATGCCCCGCCGGGTGACGCCGCCGAACAGTGCGAAGGCCCGGGCATGGGCGTCGAACACCATCTCCTGGGTCTCGCGCGGATAGACCCGGATGTAGAAGCGGCGGCTGTGGCTGAGCCGCAGGTGGGCCACCTTCACCGTCAGCGGCGTGCCGCCGATCTCCACCTGGTCGTGGCTCCAGTCGAACTGGTAGGCGTCGCCCGGCGCGAAGCTCAGGGGCACGAAGGCCTCGACCGGCGAGCTGACGCCCCGGCGCTGATCGGCCCAGCGACCCGCGTAGCGCCGAACCGCATCGTAGCCGCCGTCATAGCCCTCACGGCTCAGAAGGTCGGCGATCCGCGTCAGGGTCAGCCGGTCCTTGCGCGGGCCGGACGCGTTGGCCTCCAGCATGCCCTCCAGGCGCTCGATGAAGGTCCCCAACTTCGGATGCGGCTGCTCGCGCCGCTCGTACTCCAGCGAGGTCTCTCCCGACCTCAGAACCTTGCGCACCGTGTTGCGCGCCAGGCCCATCTCTCGCGCGATCGTCTTCACGCCCTTGCCCCGCGCGAAGTGCTCGCGCCGGATCTTCGCCACCGTCTCCAATACCAACATCCCCGTCTCGATCCGCAGCTCCACAAGCCGCCGATCTGGCCATCAAAGCCTCAAGGATGGGGGGTCATTTTTGGACGCCGATATCCCCGAGAAGGGGGTCACTTTTGCAAGCCGAAACACAATGATAGGCTTCGAATGGCGGCTCGGCTGGACGCGGAGTACAGCGAACCGCGTCTGGCGCTCGACAAGTGCAAGGACGTTGCGCTGCCCATGGGCGCGCTGGAACATCACCAGATCGCACTCCCAATGGCCAAAGGAAGTCCGCTCCCCAATTTCGGCCGGGCGCTTGGCCCAGGTGTGCTGAGCGGGAATGAATAGGCCACGAGGACGGCGGGCGTAGCGTTTGCGGCGCTTTCGCCGCCGTGTGGGCAACAGCCTGCAGAGCTCGTAGCTACGGTCGCTGTAGATGAACTGATAGATCGTCTCGTGGCACAGGCGGCGCTGGCCGTTGGAGTCACGTTCCAGGCGACCAGCAATCTGCTCAGGCGACCAGGCGTCCTTCAGCCGGTCGACGACGTAGCCGGCTAAAGCCGCGTCCATGTGAAGCTTGCTGTGCCGCGTGCGACGCCTATCAGCGGCGGCATTAGCACTTTCAGGGAAATAGCCGCATAGCCAACGGCCATCGTCAAACCAGTTGCGCCTGATCTCGCGATGAATCGTCGAGCGATGCCGTCCAAGTCGCCTAGCTATCTCAGGCACGGAAACCTTGGCCTGCTGTAACTGAAAGATCAGTCGGCGATCAGGCAGAGTTAGGTGATCGTAGCGGTTCCCCACGGGCTTGTTCCTTCTGAAGCCAACCCTCTGAAAACCATGAGATGTTGCACTTCAAAATAGAATCCACCCGGCTACATCCATTGTCTACGCCGGTTAGAGATGTCGCGGAGTCTGCCAGTTAGAAATGTCACCCCGCACTGTGTTTGGAGTCGGGCGGCGGGCGGGCGCGGAGCTCTCACACCGCGCAGAGCCCGGCCGGCGACCGTGGCAAGGGCAGGGGTGTTCGCCTCTCTTGGCCTCACCGAGCGCGCCGCAGGCGGGCGAGGCTCTGACGGGTTTGCGCGCCACGAGCGGACGTTCGAAACTTCTCAGAAGGGTGGGAAGCGGACATAGATACGGCTACTAGCCGCACTTGGACGTTCGTCGGGTGGGCATGCCGGGCAATGCGCCCGCCTCAGGCCCTGAGGTGCCAAGGGGGAGTAGCTGGTGAAGCACAATGTCGCGCGAACTGGAGCAGCACTCCTTTTCTTTTTGGCGAGCACACCGGCTGTTGCAGACGGGCCCACAGCCCTGCCGCTTCCTGGCGGATGCGTGGTCGCCGCCTACGACGGAGGTTTGACCTCCAAGGGCGCGTTGGAGAATCCGTCTTTTCCTCCTGTGCAGCTAGAGATACGCACGCCCTTTGAGCCGATCATCTTCCCCGCTGGCGGCTACAACTATCTGCTCTATGAGTTGCACATTCAGAATTTCACGGAAGCGCCGCTCGCCCTGAGCGGCATTGAGGTGCTTGATGCGGACAAACCCGAAGGCTCGCCGATCGCTTTGCTGACGGGCCCGCAGCTATTCGAAAAGTTGCTTCCGATCGGCGCTGATGCGCTCGATGGCGAACACCCCCTAGAGGCTGGCCGACTGACTGTCGCATTCCTCTGCTTTGCGTTCGATAGTCGCAGCGCGCTTCCGGAAAGGCTCAGCCATCGAGTTCTTCTCGCCGATTCCGTGGCTGAAGGGCCGACCTTCGGAACGCGCACCAGAGAACCGAGGGTACTCGCCCCTCCTGTTTCGGGACCAAACTGGCGGGCGGTAAGCGGGCTGAGTAGCGGTTCCCATCACCGCTCGGGTCTTTTCGTTGCCGGGGGACTCGCCCAGATTTCCCGTAGATACGCTGTGGACTGGAAACGGATGGAACACGACGCCTACTTCTCTGGCGACGCGCGCGACGTCCGATCTTACCACACCTACGGCGCAGAGGTGTTTGCCGTAGCGGATGCGACAGTAGTCGTGGCCACGGATGGGTTTCCAGACAACATACCTCGCACCGCCGCAGGGTTTGAAACAGCCGTGCCGATGACCATGGAGTCGGTCGCCGGCAACTCGATCGTGCTCGATCTGGGTGATGGCCAGTTCGCTTATTACGCGCATCTGAAACCGGGCAGCCTGCGCGTCAAACCAGGCGACCGTGTGCGGCGGGGGGACATGCTGGCATCAATCGGTAATTCGGGAGACGCGCGAGAGCCGCATCTGCATTTTCAGGTGGCTACAGGTGCGGAAATCCTCGCCAGTGAAGGCCTTCCTTACGTCATCGACCGCTTCCGTATCACAACGGGCGACGGAAGTTCACAAGATCGGATTTTAGAGTTCCCGCTGGGAGGAGCCCTGATCGAGTTTGGGGTCGAGAATGTGTCCGACCGGGACCCCGGCTGATCAACGCGCTAATGCCAACACCAAACGCTGGGATCAGTTTCACAACGAACGGTCGCATTTCTTCAGAAAGCGCCGCAGTGTGACTGGTGGCTACGCAGGACCGCCCACAAGGGAATTTTACGGCCAACTGAAAGTCCGTCCGGAGTTTTCACACGGCCTCGGTCGGGAACGGAAATCAGATCACCGCCAGAAACCGGACGTTGGACCCTTGGCCCGCAAGCTGACGTTCCCAACTTCGGCAAGGGGTGGAAACCAGACGTCAACATCACGTCGCTAAAGTTGCTTCATGCCCGTCGAGCGATCATCCCTATTCCAGCTTCCGAGCGGTGGAACGGCAACATGGGCAGCGTTGGCTTGGCTATTCGCATCCGTGCTGACCTGGTACTGGCTATGGAGTGTCGCGTCCCCCAAAGCGTCAGCCAAAGCATTATTGCTAAGCTGCCTGCTTTTCGTTGCTGTGGCGGGTTCGTTTGTTCTCCAGAACATGACGTTGGCAGGCCAATGGACAAGGTGGGGTCTGTTAGTTGGCTATGGGATTACAATTCGTCTCGTCAGTGGCGGGGCAAGTGAGATCGCATCCAGACGCCGAATGCGCTCCATAGATGAACGACGTTAGGCTGGCCTTTCCGCATGATTGACGGATCGCGCTAACGCCCGCTTAGGGTCGGGTGCAAAAATTAGCTTCGGGCCAGAAAGGCGACATTGATCAGCCGACGTTGAACATGTGACCGGTCTGGTCGCGCCGTTTGGGCCCGCGCTTGCTGCGCTGCTCGGGGGGCTGGGCAGCCTGGTAGAGTTTGATCATCTCCAGCAGCGGCCCCAGGCGCTTATTCTCGACAACGGCGGCCTGGTTGACCTTCCGGATCTTGTCGAAGGTCCGGTAGGGGAGGGTCTGGCCTTTGTAGCTGATGACCAGGCGGCCATCGGGGTAGTCGGCCACAGTGACCCGCTTGCCGATCGCGGCCTGGGCCTCCTCGGTCGGATCCAGGATGAACAGCACCTTGTCGTATTGCAGGGTCAGGGCCTGGGACAGTGTCCGCTCCACCTGCCAGCTAAACGCGTCGTCGAGCCGATCACGCGGCGACATCAGCCGATGGAGATCCTTGTCGTTGGCCGGCGGCTTGGCGAAGCGGGCATTGAAGTCGGCCAGGAAGCTAGGAAGAAAGGCGTTGCCTTCGTCCATGGTGCTTACGCCAGCCAGGCGCATCTCCTTGACTAGTCGGTCCTGCAGCGTCTTGTTGGCCCGCTCGACGCGGCCCTTGGCCTGGCTGGAGTTGGCGCAGATGATCTCGATGTTCAACGCGTGTAACGCTCGGCCAAACTGGGTCATGCCGTCACCGCTGACGCCAGCCTTGCTGACCCGAAACACCGAGTGCTTGTCGCTGTAGAACGCGACCGGCTTGCCGTGCTCCTCCAGGTAGCCCTGGGTGGCGGCGAAGTACGAGAACGTAGACTCGGTGTCGACAAACCGTAGGTGCATCAGCCGGCTGGTGGCGTCATCGATATAGACCAGTAGCGAGCACATTGGGCCGCGGTCCTCAAACCAGCGGTGCTCACTGCCGTCGATCTGGACCAGCTCGCCGACGCAGTCACGCCGATAGCGCGGTTGATAGACCTTGGCTTGGCGCTTCTTGCGGTCACGCCAGAGGCCGTCAGCGATCATCCAGGCACGAAGCGTCTCCCTGGAAACCGTCAGGTCGTGCAACTCGCGAAGCTTCTCCGCCGCCAGCGTGGGTCCGAAATCGGCGTAGCGGCCTCTGACGATCGCCATGATCGTCTGCCGCATATCCGTCGGTAGTTTGCGGTTGCTCGGCCGACCGCGTTTCTTGGAAATCAGGCCGTCAACGCCGTTGGCTCGGTAGGCCTTCAGCAGCCGCCAAACCTGTCGCTCGCCAAGCCCGAGGATCGTAGCCGCGGCGCCTGCCGGCATCCGCCCATGATCCACATCACGCAAAATCTCAAACTTGCTCAGCTCTGCATCGCTCATGATTCGCACCGGCATCTAGGTCATCTCCCATGGACCAACGCACGGTCGGAGAGACTGACATGTCTAACTTGCTAGGCACTGACATTTGCACTTTGCGCCTACATCCATTTTGCGCCTAATGTATCTTATCGGAAATCAATGACTTAGAAGTCTTATGCGGTAAGGCGTTTCCCGATCTGTCGTGGATCGACATTATCGGAAATTAAGTTCCGACAGTCCGAACCGGCGCGGTGGCGATCGGCGGTGACGGTCGGTTTCGAAATCGCGGATTCAGGCCCGCAGGTCTTGCGGCGCGGGCTCGGCGGCGCGATCCGCCGCCGCCCAGCGGCCAATCACGGCCAGCATCTCGCGGGGGTTGATCGGCTTGGCCAGGTGCGTGTTCATGCCGGCGCGATGGTAGTCGGCCACCTGGGCTGGCAGCACATTCGCGGTGAGTGCGATGATCGGCAGGGTGGCGAACTCGCCGCCCAGGCTTCGGATGATCTGGGTCGCCTGGACACCGCCCATTACCGGCATATGCACGTCCATGAGCACCAGGTCATAGGCGCAGACCTGCACCGCCTCGACCGCCTCGGCGCCGTTCGAGACGATGTCGACCTCGACGCCGACCGAGCGGAGAATCGTGGAGACCAGCTCCTGGTTCGCCTCGGTGTCTTCCACCAGCAGCAGGCGCACCGCGCCCGCGTCGATGGCAAGGTCCTCGGCGCCCGGCTGTTCGACATGGGCGGCCGGCGCCAGGGCGACCGAGAACCAAAACGTCGAGCCCGATCCAACCCGGCTCTCGACCCCGATCTCTCCGCCCATCAGCTCCACCATCCGGCGACAGATGGCCAAGCCCAGGCCGGTGCCGCCAAACTCTCGCGAGACCGATCCGTCGGCCTGCACGAAGCGTTGGAACACCTGGTCCAGGGCGGCGTCCGGAATGCCGATACCGGTGTCGGAAATGGCGAACCGGACTTGGGGCGGGCCGCCGGCCCCTACGTCCTCGCTAACCCGGATCGTCACCCCGCCATGATTGGTGAACTTCACGGCGTTGCAGATCAGGTTGAGCAGGATCTGCCGCAACCGCCCGGTGTCGCCCCTCAGCCCATCACAAAGCCCGTCATCCACGAAAATCGCCAGGCCGACACCCTTGCGCTCTGCCTGATCCGCCAGAAGGGCCACGGTGTCTTCGACTAGCTTGCGCAGACCGAATGGCTCGCTCTCCAGCTCGACGGCGCCCTCTTCCAGCTTGGAAAAGTCCAGGACGTCGTTGACGATCGAATGCAGCGCCTTGCTGGCGTCCTCGATGCGGGCCAGCCAGTGGCGTTCCTGAGGAGCTAGCGACCCCTCCCGGGCGAGCAGTTCTGCAAACCCGATGATCGCCGTCAGCGGCGTGCGCAGCTCGTGGCTCATGTTGGCTAGAAACTCGGATTTCGACCGCGCGCCGGCCTCCGCGCGGTCCTTGGCGGCGATCAAATCGCGCTCGATCAGGTCGCGCTCGGTGATGTCGTTGACGATCCAGATTTCGCCTAAACTGTCGTTACAGGCGCGGAACTCGATGCGGCGCACCTCGCCGTCCCTGCGGCGGATCGAGCCCTCGACCGTCGCCGGAAAACCCTGCGCCCGTTGGTCAAGATAGTGAGCGATCAGCTTGCCGGAGGTGTCGCCGTAGAGTTTCTCGAACCAGGCTTCCAGCGTCGGCAGTTCGGCGCGGGCATACCCTGTGACCTCTTCCATCGCCGCATTCATCGACAGGACGCCGGCCCGCACGTGGACGGCTCCGGCTGGCAGCAACTCGATGATCCGCGCCAGGCGCTCAGCGACCTCGGCGACCGGCTCCGCAGCTTCCCGTGTTCGCGTCATGGCCTATCCACCCCGTCCGCAACTCAATGCTTTGCGCCGACCCAAGTAGAGTAACGATGAAATCTTAAGGGCGCATGGAGAGCGATAGCAGCGGCGCGCGCTCGGGAAAAAGGTCTACCTTTCTCCCCCCCCTCCCCCGGCCCAAGCAAATCAGCTACTTGGACGGGGCGAAAGGTGGTGGAAGAAATGCGCTACGGCTACGCGCGAGTTTCGAGCGAGGAACAAAACCTCGCCCGCCAACGGTCACAGCTTTCCGCGGCCGGCTGCGATCAGCTCGTTGAGGAGGTCCAAAGCGGGGTGAAGGCGCGCCATCGGCTCGATCGGTTGCTGGCGGGACTGGACGCTGGCGACGAGCTGGTGGTGACAGAGCTGGACCGGCTGGGCCGCAGCACCGGCGAGGCGGTCTTGCTCATGGACGACCTGATCCGGCGCGGGGTGGTCCTGCGGGTGCTTGCCCTCCCCTCCCTCGACATCACCACCAATGACGGCCGGCTGATCGCCGACATCCTGGCCAGCCTCGCCGCGCACGAGCGCCGACGGACCCGTGAGCGCCAGCGCCAGGGGATTGTCGCGGCCAAGGCCGCCGGCCGCCGGCCGCCATCTCGGTCGGCCGCCAAAGCTGAATGGCCAGCAGATCGCCGAGGCGCGCGCCAGACTCGCTGGCGACGAGGCGGTGCGCGTGGTCGCGCGCGCCTATGGGGTGACGCCCAAGACGCTCAGGGCGCCGCTGGCGCGCCGCGCCGGTGAGATGGCGGTGTAAGAACGGTCAAGCCGCTTGCTTACGCGGCGCGGCTTTCTTCAGGAGCGAAGGCTTGCACGGTGCAAGATCGGGGGCGCTAGCTGTCGTTTCCAAGAAGGTTGTTCACACGCTGCCATGGTGTGAGGCCGGCGATGCCGGAGTGGGGTCTGTTGAGATTGTAGGTCTTGGTCCAGGTCTCGATGGCCTGGGTTCGCTCGACTGAGGATCGGTAGGGCCTGGCGTAGGCCCATTCCCTGAGGCTGGTCTGGATGAAGCGTACCCATCCGGTGGGCCTTTCAATTACCCATAAGTCTCTGACTCTTTTGGATAATGGCGCGGGAAAATCTTGAATCGATTGAATCAGTTATGATTCTGTATCAGGCAGCTGATTCGGTTGAAGCGGTGCAAGATGGCGGTTCGAGACGGAGATGCGGTCGATCGATCGGCGCATTGGAGCGACCGAGAGGTCGACCAGGGGGCGTTCAAGGACGCCCGGCTTGGCCGCCGGTTCGCGGATATCTTGAAGCAGCTCGGCGACGGAATGGGCGGGTCCATTCCCTTCGCGTGCCAGGACTGGGCGAACACCAAGGCGGCCTACAGGTTCTTCTCGAACGCGAAAGTGGAGGAAGGCGATATCCTGAGCGGCCACTTCGCGGCAACGCGCACGCGGTTTGACGCCTGTGATGGCCCCATTCTGCTGCTGCAGGACACGACGGAGTTCACCTATCAGCGGCGGCATCCCCGCGACGTCGGATTCACCAAGAGCGTCAACAGCGGTCGCGACAAGGAAGGGTGTCTGCGCCACCACGCCGTCTGCGGAATCCTGATGCATTCCAGCCTGGCGGTCACCGTGGAGGGGCTTCCCCTCGGGCTTACGGCAGTGAAATTCTGGAACCGCGACAAGTTCAGAGGAACCGCCGCGCTCAAGCGCAAGATCAACCCGACGCGCGTGCCGATCGAGCAGAAGGAGAGCGTTCGATGGTTGGAAAATCTCCGCCAATCGATCGACCGCCTGGGCCGGCCTGACCGGTGTATTCACGTGGGCGACCGCGAGAGCGATATCTTCGAGCTCTACTGCCTCGCCAAGGAGTTGGGCACACACTTCGTGGTCCGCACCTGCGTCGACCGCCTGGCTGGTGACGGAAGCCATACGATTTCGGCCGAAATGAGTGGTGTCCACGCCGCGGGCCAGCACATCATCGAAGTGCGCGACGACGCCGGCGAGGTCGTCAAAGTGGCCTTGGACGTCCGCTTCAAACGGATCAGAGTCTTGCCGCCGATCGGAAAGCAGAAGCGCTATCCGCCCTTGGACCTCACGGTCATTCATGCTGTCGAGCCGAACGCCCCCAGGGGTAGAAAGCGCATCGAATGGAAGTTGCTCACCGACCTTCCGGTCGCAAGCTGCGCTGAGGCCGTCGAGAAGATCCAATGGTACGCGATGCGTTGGAAGATCGAGGTCTTCCATAAAATCCTGAAATCCGGCTGCCGAGCGGAGGATGCAAAATTGCGCACCGCCGATCGCCTGGCAAACCTGGTCTCGGTTTTCTGCATCATCAGCTGGCGGGTGTTGTGGCTGACGATGCTCGCCCGAACTTCGCCTGAAGCGCCGCCCACCGTGGCGCTGACCGACGCGGAGATCGTACTTCTCGACCGCCTCGTCGGCGACGCCGGCAACCGCAAGACCCCGCCTGGCACGCTGATCTTCTATCTGACAAAGCTCGCCCGCCTTGGCGGATACCTTGCAAGAGCCGCGGACCCTCCACCGGGCAATACGGTCGTCTGGCGCGGCCTCACCCGCCTCACCGACATCAAACTCGGCGCCGAGATCGCGGGGGATCAGAATGTGGGTAATTGAAAGCTACGCCGGATGGCTACGTATGGACTTCTGCCCAAGATCCGCATCATCGACCTTCTCACCGAGGTCGCCGCTTGGACCGGCTTCAGCGACTGCTTCACCCATCTACGATCCGGCCTTCCGTTTGAGGACAACCGGGTGATCCTGACCACTGTGTTGGCGGACGCCACCAATCTCGGCCTGACCGGCATGGCCGAGGCCTGCTCCGTCGCAACCTATAAGCAGCTAGTCTGGACCGCCGGCTGGCATCTGCGGGAAGAAACCTACGGCCGCGCCCTGGCGCGGATCGTGGCGGCACAACAGGCCAATCCGCTCGCCGCCGCGTTCGGCGAGGCCTCCACCTCAAGCTCGGACGGCCAGCATTTTCCCCTGGGCGGGCGGGGTGAATCTACAGGCGCTGTCAACCCGCACAAGGGCAGCTCACCGGCGATCAGCTTCTATACGCACATCTCTGGCCGCTACGCGCCCTACCATAGCAAGCCGATCTCGGTCGCCGATGGCGAAGCGCTCCACGTCCTGGACGGTCTGCTCTACCGCGGCGCCGATCTGAACGCCGCCGCCCAGTGGCCAGCGCTGGAGCCTTTCATCGCGGGCCGGATCGACGAGGCGCTGATCCGAACCCATTGGGACGACATCCTCCGATTGGCGACATCGGTCAGGACCAGCGCCGTGCCGGCGTCACTGATGTTACGCGGACTGGGTTCCTACCCGAGGAGGCTAATGCTGACTCTGTGGCATCCGTACGACTAACCCGTCGAGTTCGTCTGTGACCTTGATTTGGCAGGCGAGTCGACTGTTCTCAGCCACACCTTCCGCGAATTCGAGCATGGACACCTCCATGGGCGTTTTGGGGCCGGTCTTGCTTGTCCACTCTGCGTCCACGTAGACGTGACATGTGGCGCAGGCACTGGCGCCGCCGCAGTCGGCGTCGATGCCCGGAATGCTGTTCTTCACGGCGCCTTCCATGACCGACAGCCCAGGCTTCACGTCAACGACGTGCTCGGCTCCGTCATGCTCACAATAGGTGATTTTGGCCACTTACTTTTCTCCAGCCGCTGTTTCGCAGCGAAAATACTTTTGGGACGGCGTCCTGCGACGCCGCCCAGAACGTGGAATTCTGTGCGACCTCGATCTTACGGCGCACGGTTGGCGGTCTGCTTGGCGTTGAAGGTGGGCTTCAGGAACGCGCGGGGATCATGACCGGCATGGACGAATAACCCCGGATCAAGACCGACGGCACGCGCTTAGGCTCTTCAAGCACCCTGATTTCGGGAAAGCGCGGCAGGATTTCCTCCCAGAGAATCCGCAACTGCAGTTCGGCCAGCCGGTTGCCCACGCATCGGTGAATACCAAAACCGAAGGACAGGTGGTTGCGCGGCCGTTCCCGGTCGATGATGTAGGCTTCGGGATTTTCGATCGCCTCCTCGTCCCGGTTGCCCGAGGCGTACCAGATCAGCACCTTGTCGCCTTTCCTGATGAGCTTGCCGCCAAGCTCGAAATCCTGAGTGGCGGTGCGCCGCATGTTCGAGAGCGGGGTCTGCCAGCGAATGGTCTCGGAGACCATGGAGGGGATCAGGCTGGGATTCTCGCGTAGCTTTCGCAGCTGATCGGGGTTCTGATTCATCGCCAGGATCGAGCCCGTCATCGTATTGCGGGTGGTGTCATTGCCGCCGATGATCAGCAGGAGCAGATTCCCGAGGTACTCCATCCGGTCCATGTTCCGTGTGGCCTCGCCGTGCGCCAGCATGGAGATCAGATCGCCCTTAGGTGGGGCGTTGACCCGCTCATTCCAGAGCCGCGTGAAGTAGTCCACGCAGCCGAACAGCTCCGTCCTGCGCTCGGTCTCGAAATCCTCCGTGACGAACAGGTCAGATTCAGCTCCCGCAGTGGCGATGTCCGACCAGCGGGTCAGCTTGCGCCGTTCATCCCAGGGGAAGTCGAACAGGGTGGCCAGCATCTGGGTAGTGAGTTCGATGGAGACCCGATCGACCCAGTCGAAGGGCTCGCCGATCGGAAGTTCGTCCAGGGTCTTGGTGATGCGGCTGCGGATCAACGGCTCCATCAGGTGGAGGTTGGCCGGCGAGACAATCGGGCTGACGGTTTTGCGCTGTACGTCGTGTTTGGGCGGATCCATCGCGATGAACATCGGAAGCGTAAAGTCTTCTTTCGGATCGAAGATCGTGATCGATGGCTCCGACGAGAACACCTCGTGATTGATGTCGACGGCCATTATGTCGGCATACTTTGTAATGGACCAGAAGGCGCCGTCCGGGTGGTGATGCGCCGGGTGTAGATGAACCGGGTCCTCCTTGCGCAACCTCTCCAAGTATGGCCACACCGTATCGGTGCGCCAGAGCTCGGTGTCGGCGAGGTTGATGTCTTCCAACGGCATTGCGTAGGCCTTTGCGCGGGCCTCGGCTCTCAGATCGATCGCGCCGTCGCTCATTAGATTCTCCATCTCTTGCTTATCCCGTCAATCAAGACGACGGGCACCTCAGGTCCCTAGGACAAACCCCTCATAGCCCTTGTCGGCGCTTGCCTGACACATCTGCAGGTACAGTGGAACGCCGCCGGGATAATTCAATAATTCCCGTGGCTTACCCGGGATATTAGCGCCCATGTACCAGGAGTCAGCCAGGGGAAAGAGCGTCATGGCGCCAACTGCCTCGACATGGTCCTTCCAGGTCTGTTCGGCGGCGGTGGTCGCCTCGAACCGGCTAACGCCCGCGTCGCGCATGCGTCCCAGGAATTCGACCACCCAGTCGCCCTGCAGTTCGGCGCAGGTCGGGCCATTGCAGAACCCCGAGGGGCTCTGCGGCCCGTAGAGAAACAGCAGGTTGGGAAAGCCAGCGCTGGCCATGCCCAGGTGAGTTCGCGCGCCCTTGGCCCACTTCTCCTTGAGCGTAAGCCCCTCGACGCCACGGATGTCGATTTGCGTCAGGCCGCCGGTGACCGCATCGAAGCCCGTGGCCAGGACAAGGATGTCGAGTTCACAATCCCCTTCCGCGGTCCTCACGCCCCTTGGGGTGATCTCCAGGATCGGGGTGGCCTTCAGATTCACCAGGCGCACGTTGTCCTGGTTGAACACGTCGTAATAGGTCTGCTCCAGGGACGGGCGCTTGACGCCGAAGGGGTGCGGCGGCTCCTTTGGGGCCAACTGCTCCGCGAGCTTTGGATCCCGGATGCGCGCCTGGACCTTCTCTCGCCAGAAGTCATAGGCGGTGCGATTGGCCTGCAGGTTCGTCATCACGTCATAAAAGGTCGAGGCCCAGAAGCTGAATCCGCCCGCCGCCCAGCTCGCCTCATAGATGGCTGCGCGCTCCTCCGGAGAGACCTCAAGCGCGGACTTGCCGCTGGCGTGGAAATCGAAGCCGCCGAAGCTCTCGCGCCGGCGCGCGAACCGCGCGGGGTAATCCCTCTTCATGTCGCGCTGGGTTGCCTCGTCCAGGCTGCACTGTTGCATGGCCAGGGCAAGGATCGGCGTACGCTGAAAGACGGTCAGCTGAGCGGCCACGCGTGCGGCCTCCTGCACGACCTGCACGCCGCTGGCGCCGGTGCCGATCACGCCGACGCGCTTGTCCGTCATGTCGAGGCCGTCCTGCGGCCACCACGCGGTGTGATGTTTGACGCCTTCGAACCGCTCCAGCCCCGCGATGTCCGGAACATAGGGCTTGGCGGCGAATCCCGTGCAGAGCACCAGGAATCTTGCGCGCACGGCTCCGCCGTCCAGGATGCTGACCACCCACTGGTTGCGGTCGCGGTCGAACTCGGCGCCTTCGACTCGGGTGTTGAATCGGATGTCGCGGCTCAGATCGAGCTTCTGATCGACGTAGTGGAAATAGCGACGCAGCTCGTCCCAGGCTGGGAATCGCTCGGTCCAGGTCCAGTCGCGCCAGAGATCCTCGCTGGAAAACTCGTACATTGGGACGTGGGTGTCCACACGCGCGCCGGGGTAGCAGTTCCAGTACCAGATGCCACCTAGGTCGGCGCCGGCCTCAAGCAGCCGCACCGAGAACCCCAGTTGGCGAAGGCGGTGAAGTTGGTAGAGGCCGGTGAAGCCAGCCCCGACCACAACGACATCGATCTCTTCGACGGTATGAATCTCGGGCGAAACAGCGGGTTGGGTCTTCATAATTTCAGGCCAGTCCCAAATCTCGTCGCGCGAACTCGGCGACCGTCTTGTAGTCCGCCTTGCCGTTTGAAGCCCGCAATGGGACCTGGGCCAGTAGGATACGCTTGGGGGTCTTGTAGCCAGCCAGGCTGGCGCGTACGTGCCGGCGTACATCATCCTCGTCGAACGTGACGCCGCTCGCCAGCACCACCACGCCGGTGACGGCCTGGCCCCACTTGTCATCGGGCACACCGACCACGAGCGCGTCCTCGATGACCGGGTGGGTCTTCAGCGCCTCCTCGACCTCCTCGGGATAGACCTTCTCGCCGGCGGTGTTGATGCAGGCGCTTCCCCGTCCCAGCAGCGTCATGGCACCATCGGCCTCGACAGTGCACCAGTCTCCCGGGATCGAGTACCGTTGGCCCGCGATGGTGCGAAAGGTCTTGGCGGTCTTTCCCGGATCCTTGTAGTAGCCCAGAGGAATCGGGCCGCCGATGGCGATGATCCCGGCCTTGCCGCTGCCGGGCTCCACAAGGCTCTCGTCCTCGTCGAAAACCTTGCACCGGGGACCGATCTGGAACGTCGCGGTCCTGACCTCACCGTCCTTGGTCATGGCCGAGGAGCCGAAGCCGAGCGCCTCTGAAGCGCCGAAGGAATCCATCAGCACGACCTGCGGAATATGGCGCAACAGACCCGCCTTGACCTCGCGGCTCCACATCACGCCGGAGGAGACCACGGAGATTAGGCTCGATGTGTCGTGGCGCCCAGGCTGCTCGTCCAGCGCTTTGAGCATCGGCTTGGCGAAGGCGTCGCCCACCAGGGCGATGGATTGCACCCGGTGGCGCGCGACGACCGACCAGAGTTCGTCGGCGTCAAACGACGGGTTCTGAAGGGTGACCACGCAACCGCCGTTCATCATACATCCGATCGCAGTGATGAGACCGGTTCCATGCATCATCGGGCAGGCCGGGAGGGTTCGGCTTCCGGGCCCCGAGGCGCGAATCAAGGCCAGATGCGCGTCCAGGGTTTCCGGCACCGGCCCGAGCCGGCGCAAGCCGTCGAGCTGGGCCTCCCGCAGGTCGTCATGGCGCCACATGACGCCCTTGGGCATGCCGGTGGTGCCGCCGGTGTAGATGAACAGCAGATCGTCCGGCGAACGTGCGATCTCCAGCGGCGCGCCATCGCCGGCCGTGGCAAGGCGGTCATAGGATTCCGCGAAGGGCGCCCGGGCGCCGTCCTCGTCGATCTCGATGAAGGTCGCGACCTTCGACAGTCGGCCCTTCAGTTTGAGGATCGTGTCGCGGAACTCAGATCCGTAGATCACCGTCTGGGCGTCTGAGTCGTCGAAGATGTAAAACACCTCGTCGGGCTTGTAGCGATAGTTGACGTTTGCGTGGGTCAGCCGCCCTTTGAAGCAGGCGGCAAGAGCCTCGCCATACTCCGGGCGGTTGCGCATATAGAACGCCACCTTGTCGCCGGCCTTCGCGCCGCGAGCCAGGATTGCGCGCGCCAAGTTATTCGACCGACGCGACGTCTCCCCCCAGGTGATCGTTCGATCCCCATGAATGAAGGCCGGCGCGTCCGCCGGGAGGGCCTGCGGAAGCGCGTCGAGGATATCGCCGAAATTCCAGGTCATGGGCATGCTTCCTAAGCGGCGATCCAGCCCTGAACGCGGGCGGCTTCGTTGCGCACGAGTTCTGGTCCGCCGAGCAGCTGGCGATCCAGACCGATGCGCTTGAACCAGTAGTGCAGCCCGGCGAGGTCGGTGAAACCCATGCCCCCGTGCACTTCGGTGGAGGTCCGCGCGACGAACCGGCCGACCTCGGAGAGGTGTGATTTTGCGTGGCACGCCATCAGGGTCGATTCGTCAGGCGCATGGTCAAAGGCGTGCGCCGCATACCAGACCAGCGAGCGGCAGGGCTCGAGGGCCGCCGCCATCTCGGCGCACATGTGCTTGACCGCCTGGAAGGACCCAATCGGCCGGCCAAACTGCACGCGACTGCCAGCGTAGGCCACGGCCTGTTCGATCATAGCCGTGCCGGCGCCCAGGATGTCGGCGGCCAGCATAATGCGCCCCGCGTCGATGATACGGCGGGTGGTCCGGCCGCCGCCGCCGGGCAACGGATCGGCCTTGACGCCCGTCATCCGGAGTTCGCCGACTGAGCGGGTCTTGTCGATGGTCGTCAGCGGAATCTGCGTGAGACCGGGCGCGTCGGCTGCGACCAGGTGCAATGCGCCGGTGGTGTCCGCCACCACGAACAGGTCGGCGTCCGCAGCGTCGAGCACGAACAATGCTGTCCCGTCCAGCCACCCGTCCCTGGCGACAACCCCGACCCCGTCCCGGACCTCCACGGCTTGGCTGACTGCGACGGCCGCCCTCGCCGCCCCGGTCGCCAGCTGCGGCAGCCACGCCTGCTGTTGGCTGTCCGACCCGCCGAGCAGGATCGCCAGCGGCGCCATCACATGCGCGCCCACGAAATGCGCCGGCGCGACGCTGAAGCCGAGCGTTTCGACCACCAGCGCCGCTTCCAGCAGGCCAAGGCCCATCCCGCCGAATTCCGCGGGGATGATAACCCCCGGCACGCCGAGATCCGCCAGGCCTGCCGCGACATCGGGGCTGTAGGGCTTCGCGGCGGCGGCGATATCTCGCACATGGCGCAGCGGGGATTGCTCCGCGAGATAGCGGGCCACGGCGTCCTGCAGCATGCGCTGCTCGCTCGAAAGACCGAATTCCATTAGGAGCGGCTCCCTTCCGTGGTGGGCTTCGGCTCACGCGGCATGCCGAGCCCCCGTTCGGCGATGATGTTCTTCTGGATTTGCGCGGTGCCACCGCCGATGATCAGGCCAAGCTGGAACATGTAGGCCTGCTGCCAGCTGCCGTGGGAGCGCAGGTGCGGGCTGCCGTCGTAGAGCACGCCGAGCTCGCCAAGGGCGTCGATGGCCAGCGCCGATATCTGGTGGGCCAGCTCGCAGGACTGTAGCTTGACGATCAGCCGCGCGAGCCCCGCTTCGCCGCCATTCGACGAGGCGCTCAGCACGCGAAGCCCATTGAATTTCATCGCCGCGAGTTCCGCCTGCAGCCGCAGCAGACGATCTCGCAGGATCGGGTTGTCCATGATCCGGCCATCGCCGGCCGTCTCAGTCCGCATCAGCTCCGCCAAGGCAAGGAAGCGGCTTTCGAGTTGGCCCGGGTCCCCCAGCATTCCACGTTCGTGCTTGAGGGTGGCATTGGCGACGAACCAGCCCTGCCCGCGCTTTCCCACGATCTGGGACTTCGGGACGCGCACGTCGGTGAAGAAGGTCTCGTTGAACTCGGCGTGCCCGGTCATGGTCACCAGGGGGCGGACCTCGATCCCCGGCGTTTTCATCGAAAAGATCAGATAGCTGATTCCGTCGTGCTTTCCCTTGTCCGGCTCGGTGCGCACGAGGCAGAAGATCATGTCAGCCTCGCGGGCCGTGCTGGTCCAGATCTTCTGGCCATTAATGACGAAGTCGTCGCCATCCTCCGTTGCGCGCGTCTGAAGGCTGGCGAGGTCGGACCCCGAGCCCGGCTCGGAGTATCCCTGACACCAGATAACCTCGCCGTGGATCGTCGGCCCGATCCACTGGCGCTTCTGATCTTCCGTCCCCAGTTCCAACAGCGTCGGAACCAGCATCGAAATGCCCTGGCTCTGTAGCCCCGGTGGGACGCCGGCCCGGGCGAATTCCTCGCCAATGATGCGGGACTTCAGGATGTCCAGCGCGGCCCCATACCCTCCATATTCCTTCGGGATGGTCCGCGCGGCGTAACCATGGGCGATCAACAGTTTCTGCCAGGCTACCGCTTCTGCTGAGGGCCGCTGCGCAGCCCCGCCGCCCTTGAGGGCGGCATGGCGGTGGGCCTCAAGAAAGTCGAGCACTTCGCGCCGAAAAGCCTGGTGTTCGGCGCTGTAGGTGAGATCCATCAGCCTGTCCTTTCGAAAGAATCGTGGCGCTTCCGTGGGGCGCAGCTCATGGCGCGACCTGTTCGGATGGCTGGAAGCAAGGCAGGCGGAAACCGTCTCCAAGCTCTCGGAAGACCAGTTCGACGGGGATGCCCAGTTTCAATGCGTGGCGGTCGCAGTTCAGCAACCGGCTCGCCATCCGCACGCCTTCGTCGAGCTCCACCAGCGCAGCGACATAGGGGATTTCCGCGGCGAAGGCGGGGTGAAGCGCCTGATGGGTGACGGTCCACGAATAGAGGCTGCCGGTCCCGCGGACGGGCGTCCAGGCGAAATCTGGAGACCCGCACCGCGCGCACATGTAGCGCGGGAGGAACCGCCAGGCGCCGCAGCCCGAACAACGCTGGAATCGCAGCCGCCCATCCTGGCATTGCTGCCAGAAGGCCTCGTCCATGGGATCCTGGGTCCTGGGAAGCGGCGCGGGAACGGTGGGAGGTTGCATGGGTGTCAGTTCCTCAAGATCGCCAGACTGCCGTCACCGAGATCGCCCCATCCGGTGACCAGGCCGATACTGGCCCCCGGCACCTGTCGCGCACCGGCGTCGCCGCGAAGTTGGCGCACGGCTTCCAGCACATGATTGAGTCCCCAGACGTGGGCTTCGCTAAGCAGACCGCCATGGGTGTTCAGGGGATAGCGACCGCCGAGCTGGATCTGGCCGTCTTTCACAAAGTCGTAGATGCCGCCGGGCGCGCTGAACCCCAGCGCTTCCAGCTGCAGCAGCACGACATAGGTGAAGCAGTCGTAGACCTGCAGGAAGTCCATGTCGCGGGCGGTGACGCCGGCCATCTCGAAGGCTCGGGGCGCGGCGTAGGACAGGCCGATCTTGAGCATGTCGGGCCGCGAGGGAATGTCATCTGCTGGATAGGGGTGGCCTTCCGCTGCGCCGGCGATCAGCACGGGCCGGTGCGGCATGTCGCGCGCCCGCTCGGCGCTGGTGACCACAACCGCGCAGGCGCCATCCGTCTCGAGGCAGCAGTCGTACAGACGGAAGGGCTCGGAAATCCACCGCGCGCCCAGGTAGGCGTCCATGTCCAGAGGTTGGCCATAGGTCACGGCCCGTGGGTTGAGCTGGGCGTGCGCACGGCAGGCCAGGGCCACCTCGCCCATCGCCTCGTCGGGCACCCCGTAGAGGTGCTTGTGGCGCATCGCGATCCAGGAATACATTTGCGCCGGCATCATCACGCCGTAGGGCATGTAGAAACCCTGGATGGTGCGGGTCAGCGTGTTCATGTTCATGGCCCGCTGCGGCGGCCGGCCCGGCTTTGGACGAAGCGCGGAGTAGCCATTCCACCCCAGCACCACGAGGACGTTGTCGGCGACGCCGGCAGCAACGGCCGTTGCGGCGTTCTGCAGCGCTGTGGTGGGGCTAGCTCCACCCATATGCACGGTGGAGGCGTACCGCAGCACATCGACACCAAGGTTGGCGGCAAGCTCCTCGGACGATGTGTAGATCGGAGGCGGCACCATCCCGTCAATCTGCGAGGGCTTGAGCCCCGCGTCGGCGATGGCCTTGCGGGCCGCCTCCAGCATCAGGTCCACGGCGGTGCGTTCCGAGCCTTTGACGTATTCGGTCTCGCCGATGCCAACGATGGCGGCCTTGTCGCTGAAACTCACGGCTCTTTCCTGTCTTTCGAACATCGGCGAAGCGTTACGACCTGAAGACTGTCGTTCTAGGTGGGCGGGATCAGGCACGAGTGGATGGACTCATCTCCGGTCACCTGACGCGCCAGCGTCCGGATGGCCAGTTCGGCGTCCTTCAACTCGAAGTCGTGAGTGTGCATCAGCTCAAGTGGCAGCGACCGTGCCTCGATCAGGTCGATGGCCTTTCGGTATCCCGACGAGGTCACGCCGATCGCCCCCTTGATGGTGATCTCCTTGAAGACGATCAGGTCTGAGACAAAGTCCGGTATTGGCTTGAAGCCCTTCACCCCCGCCAGGACGATCGTACCGCCGGGACGCACATAGCTGAGGGCTTCGCGCACCGGGTCGGTGGCGTAGGAGGTCACCTCCACGACGACATCGGCGCCACGCCCGCCGGTGAGTTCTTTGATGCGTTCGATGGCGTTCTCGTTCTGGACATCGATCGTATGGTGCGCCCCGAAGATCCGGGCGAGGTCGAGCTTGCGGGCATCTGCGGCCATGCCCGTCACGATGATCTTCCCCGCACCCGCCTGCCGCGCGGCGATGACGCTGGCCAGACCGCGCTGGCCCGGTCCCAGTATGACGATAGTGTCGCCGACCTGGGTCTGAGGGATCTCCACCGCCCAGCGGAACCCGGCCCCCAGCGGGTTGAACATCACCGCGAGCTCGGGCGGCAAGGTCTTGTCCATCTTGTGAACGATCGTGTTGGGGGCGAGGTACATGTACTGGGCATAGGCGCCCCAGAGCCCCGGCATGTTCGATAGCGGAATGTAGGAATAGATCTGCCGGTCGGCGCAGAGGTGGTAGCGGCCGCCCAAGCAGGTGTCACAGCTATGACAAGACAGCATGGTCTCGACGGCGACCCGATCGCCGACATCGACGCCCCAGCGGCGCGCGGCCTTGTCACCGATCGCCTCGATGATCCCTACGGGCTCGTGCCCGGGGATCACCGGCATAGGCGTTTTCAGAACCCCCTCGAATTGCTCGTAGTCGCTGCCACAGATCCCGCAGGCCTCGATCCTCAGAATCGCGCTGTCGGCTTCGATATCGGGGATCGGCAAGTCACGCATTTCAAGCGTGCGCGGCGCCGTCTGAACCATCGCAAAGGTCTTGGCGGGAATCACGAGCTTCGCCTCCAGCTGCGCAGCAACAAATCATAACACATATATGTGGCAGAAAACGTATATCTGTTATATTCCCATCTAGGCAAGGACCTTCGATCAGCTTCCGCAGGCTCACGCCCTCAGCCCTTCGCAATGGAATGAACCCAATGACCGCCGACGCCCCGAGGATCGACCTTCTGAGTCTGGAAGAGGCGGCGAACGCGGCCGGGTCGGCGGGGATTTCTGAACAGATGGCGGCGCTCAGCGTGTTTCGCGTCCTCCTGCGGCATCCCGCGGTGGCGGGCGAGCTTGCCTCCACGCTCACTACCCTCCTCTTTCGAGGCAACAAGCTCGACGCCCGCCTGCGCGAACTGATCATCATGCGGATCGGCTGGAGGACCGGCTCGGTCTATGAGTGGACCCAGCACTGGCGGGTGGCCCGCGGGCTCGACATTCCCGAGGCCGACCTGGCGGCCACCCGTGACTGGCGGGGGGCGGCGAACCTGTCGGAGGCCGACAGGGCTGTGCTGCAGGCCACCGACGACACGCTCGACCAGGGCATGATCTCGGACGCCACCTGGAAGGCCTGCTGCCTCCACTTGGCGACGGAGGCCGAGCGCATTGAGCTGGTGGTCGCGATCGGCAACTGGACCATGTTCTCCCAGCTCCTGAAGAGCCTGCGCATTCCGCTGGAAGACGGTGTCGAGGCCTGGCCGCCGGACGGCCATGCGCCCCGAACCTGAGTGTCCCACCCCATAGAGCCGGAGTTTCCATGACACGCATACCGATTTCGTCCGATCTCGTCGGGTTGGAGCTCCCCGCCACCACCCAGACCTGGACCTCCAAGGACACCATGCTCTACGCCCTAGGCGTCGGCGGGCGGCCGGCGGAAGACCTGGACTTCATCTATGAAGGCCGCGGCCCGAAGGTTCTGCCGACCTATGCCGTGATCCCGGGCAGCGGCGCCTTGGGGGGTCTGATGCGCACCGTCGACATGCGTCTGGAGATGCTGCTTCATGGCGAACAGTCCATCGAGCTGTTCCGGCCCCTCCCCCCTGAAGCCAGCGTCGAGGTGAGCGGCCGCATCACCGAGGTCTGGGACAAGGGAAAGGCCGCCGTTCTGGGCGTCGAGGGTGTGGCCCGCGACGCCGACGGCGACCTTTTCCGGACCCATGCTACATTGTTCGTCCGCGGCGCGGGCGGTTTCGGCGGCGAGCGTGGCCCCTCGGGCGGAGATAGCGCCGTCCCCGACCGTGCTCCGGATATTGTGGCCAGCTTCGAGACCCGTGCCGAACAAGGCGCGGTCTACCGGCTGTCGGGCGACCGTAACCCCATCCATATCGACCCGGCGTTCGCTAGGATGGGCGGGTTCGACGCGCCCTTCATGCACGGGCTGTGCACCTACGGCATTGTGGGTCGCGCCATCCTGCGAGAGCTATGCGCCGACGATCCGGGCGCCTTCCATTCCTTCCAGGGCCGGTTCGCTGACCGGGTGCTGTACGGGGACACCATCGTCACCAAGATTTGGCGCACAGGCGATGGCGAGGCCATCGTGCAGGGCGAAACCGCAGACGGCCGTATCGTCCTGTCTCAAGCCAGGGCGAAATTCGCAGTCCCAGCATAGGCATCGACATGTCGCCCTATCCTCACCTGCTGTCACCGCTGAACCTGGGGTTCGTGACGCTCCCGAACCGCACGCTGATGGGCTCGATGCACACCGGCCTTGAAGAGGCGCCGGATGGATACGATCGGCAGGCTCGGTTCTTCGCCCGACGGGCGCAAGGCGGCGCGGGTCTGATCGTAACCGGTGGCGTATCGCCCAATGAGGCTGGCCGGCTAGGCCGGAACGGCGCGGTGATGCGCGAAGCCGTCGTGGCAGGACACGCCCGGATCACGACCGCTGTGCGCCAGTCCGGCGGGCTCATCGTGCTGCAACTCCTCCACGCCGGCCGCTATGCGCGTCACGACGGCCTCGTCGCCCCGTCACCGATCGCCTCGAGAATTAACCCGCTGACGCCGCGCGAGCTGACCGAGGACGAGATTCTCCTTACGATCGAGGACTTCGCGAACGCCGCGATGCTGGCCAAGGAGGCTGGCTACGACGGGGTGGAGATCATGGGTTCGGAAGGTTACTTGCTGAACCAGTTCCTGGCGCCGCGGACCAATCAGCGCACTGATCGCTGGGGGGGCTCTGCAGCCAATCGCCAGCGGCTGCCTACCGAGATCGTCCGGGCGGTCCGCGCTCGTTGCGGTGATGAGTTTATTCTCGTCTACCGGCAGTCGTTGCTCGATCTTGTGGAGGGTGGCAGCACCTTCGACGAGGTGGTCGATCAGGCCATGACGGTCGCGGACGCCGGCGCGAACCTGGTCAATACGGGGATCGGCTGGCACGAGGCGCGGATCCCCACCATCGCCCACATGGTGCCCCGCGGAGCTTTCGCGTGGGCCGTGGCACGGCTCAGGTCCCATCTCAACTTGCCGGTCGTGGCGTCGAACCGGATCAACACCCCGGAGCTTGCCGACCGCCTGATCGCCGACGGCAACGCCGACATGGTTTCAATGGCACGGCCCTTCCTGTCCGATCCCGACTTCGTCGCCAAGGCCCGGGCCGGGCGCCGCGCCGCGATCAATGTGTGCATTGGCTGCAATCAGGCCTGCCTGGACAACGCCTTCACCGGCAAGCTCACGACCTGCATGGTCAATCCCGCCGCCTGCCGCGAGGCCGAATTTGGCGATGTCGCGGGCCCGATCGAATCCAAGCGTGTCGCGGTCGTTGGCGCGGGACCCGCGGGCCTGGCCGCGGCTGTGACATGCGCGGAACGGGGCCACAGGGTCACCCTGTTCGAAATGTCGGAACGGATCGGCGGGCAGTTCAATCTCGCGCGGCGGATTCCGGGCAAGGAGGACTATGCCGAAACCATCGGATATTACGGCGCGCGGCTGTCCGAGCTCGGGGTCGAAGTCCGGTTGGGAACGCTTGCCCGCGCGCAGGAGCTTCTCGCCGCCGCCTACGATCATGTGATCCTGGCCACCGGCGTGGAGCCGCGAGCCCTGGACTCGGTCGGGGTGGACGACCCTCGTGTGCTCACCTATGCGCAGGCCATCGAAACACCCGAACGAGCGGGCGACACGGTGGCGATCCTGGGCGCGGGCGGCATTGGCTTCGACGTGGCTCAACTGCTGGCGCATCCGACTGGCGCGGGCGATCCCACGGAGCCCGACATTGAGGGGTTCTCCCGGGATTGGGGGATCGACACGGCCTTTACCGAGCGCGGCGCCCTGCAGCGGCCGCCGACGTCCTGGCCGGCGGCCCGACGGGTCACGATCTTCCAGCGAAAGCCGGGATCAGCATTCGGCGCGGGCCTGAGCAAGACGCGCGGTTGGGCCAACGTCCAGGAGGTGGCGCGCCGCGGTGTCGCCATGACCGGGGATGTCGTCTATGGCCATCTCTCGTTGGAGGGCCTGCATATCACAGTGGGCGGTATCCCTCGATTGGTCGTGGCCGACACGTTCGTGTTATGCATCGGCCAGGAGCCGCAAGCCGGAATCGCCCCGGCGCTGGCGGCTGGGCGGGTTCCATATTCGCTGGTCGGCGGCGCGCGGGACGCTGCTGGTCTGGATGCGGTGCGGGCCATCGAGGAGGGAACCCGGGCGGCGCTCTCGATCTGAGCGGGCGCCCAAGGATTTGAACGTATGCCAAAACCTGATCAGTCCGTCGTCAAGTCCGCCGCTCGGACCCTGGAGATTTTTGAATACTTCGACGAAGTCCGCAGGCCTGCGCATATCCAGGACGTGGCCTTGGCGCTAGGCTATCCACATTCCAGCACTGCGGCGCTACTCCGCAGCCTTGCCGATCTCGGCTACCTGGAGTTTTCCTCCGACGACAAGACATTCTTTCCATCCATCCGGGTCTCCCTGCTCGGTCACTGGGTTGGCGACGAAATCCTCCCGCTCCGGCGCATTCAGCAGCAGATGCGTGACATCGCAGAGCAAACCCAGATGACCGTGGTGCTGGGTGCGGCGAGCGGCGGCTACTGCCAGTACGTCCGCGTGATCGAGGGCGCGACGCCGATCCGCTACCACGTCAAGGCGGGTACGCGGCGATGCCTTGCTCGCTCGACACTGGGCCGCGTGCTGCTGGCCATGGCCCCTCCTGATCGCAGGGCCCGGCTGATCGCCGAAGGCCTGGCGGTGTGGGACGGCGATGAAGCGCCGCCGCCCGCCGAGGGGGTCGCCAGAGACGTTGCCCAGGTCGCTGCCCGAGGACACGCCTTCCATGCCGGCCTAGTCAACGACAACGCCGCGATGCTGGCCATCCCCCTCTCGGTCAGTCCGCCCGCACGTCCGCTGGCCCTTGGCCTGGCCGCCCCCAAGGACCTGTTCCGGGGTCGCCGCGCCGAGTTGCTCAAAATCATAGGCGACGTGCTCGGAAGCCCGGGCCCGGCCCACAAGACCGCCTGAGCGTCGGACTTTCGTCAGGCGGGTCTGGGGTTCTGGATCAGGACGGTGCCCTGCGCCGAGCAGCAGAGCCGGCCCTCGTTTTCCATCTCGATCCTGACGACCGCGGTCTGTTTGCTCATGGAGATGATTTCCGCATGCGCCGTGACCGTCCCGCGGCTGACCGGGGCGAGCAGGTTGATCTTGAACTCGGTCGTGGCCGCCCACTGGCCCTTCTCCATATGGGGGTAGCAGACGCATCCCAACACGTGATCGCAGGCGGCAGACAGGACGCCGCCATGCATGTTGCCGAAGCCCGTCAGCAGCTTTGGGTCGACAGCCATCTCCGCCGTGAGGCCGCCCGGTTCCATGGCCACGATCCGCAGGCCCAGGAACTCGGGGAGGCCGGTCATCCGATTGCTCGAAGCCATGAAGGCTTCGACCATCTCGGCGTGAAACTCGGGCATTCTGCGCGGGATCATTGCATTTCCTTTCACGGCTTAGCGAAAACGGTCGGCGCGAGCGAGCGCGGTCTCGGCGCCGCTGACGAGGTCTTCCAGGACGTCCCGGGCGGGGCGAATCGCCTTGATGAGCCCCATGCCCTGGCCGGCAAACCCAGGCGCGATATCCTTGCGCTGGTCCAGGGTCGCCGCCGCGAGCACGGGCCCGGCGATGATCGACTGGAAGGGCATGGGCAGCGGTGACTTCTCCGCGTCCACCCACGCCTGCGCCCACTTATTGCGGATGATCCTGGCCGGCTTTCCGGTGACGGATTTTGACACTACCGTGTCGCCATCGCCGTACTCGACCAGAACCTCCTTCTGGAATTGCTGAATGCCGGCTTCCTCCGTCGCCAGGAAAGCGGTGCCCACCCAGGCGCCGTCAGCCCCCAGCATCATCGCGGCGGCTACGCCGCGGCCGTCGGCAATACCGCCGGCCCCGAGCACCGGGATGCGCCCCGCCATGGCGTCGACGACCTGGGGGATAAGCGCCATGGTGCCGATCGGCGAATTGTGTCCGCCCCCGTCATGTCCCTGAGCGACCACCACGTCGATGCCAGACGCGGCGACCTGCAGCGCGTGCTTCACAGACCCGATGACGGCCATGATCTTTGTACCGTTCTCCCGCAGTCGCTCCATCCAGGGGCCGGGGTTTCCCAGGCCCGCGGCGTAGACCGGCACCTTTTCCTCGATCACCACCTCCATTTGCGCCTCGAAGAACTCCTTGGAGAAGAACGCGGGGCCGCCCCGAGCTTCGGCGTTGGTGTCCTCGCGCGGACGGACGACCTTTTGCAGGCCTTCCTGGCGCATGAAGTCGGCTGCAAACGCCTGATAGTCGCCAAGCAGATCCATGGGCGACGGCTTGCCGCCCTCGCCGGAGCCTGCCGCCGCGTCGACCACCTCGCGGCGGACCGAGGCCGGCAGCAATGTGTCGACGCCGAAGGGCTTGTCGGTGAGCGATCGCACTTCGCGGATCCACGCGCGAAGTTCCTCGGGCGAGCAGGCTGCGGCGCCAAGGATTCCTAGCCCTCCGGCATTGGAGACCGCCGCTGCCAGTCGGGGAACACTGGCCCCGCCCATTCCGGCGAGGACGATGGGATAGCGGATACCGAAAATCTCGCAGATGCGGCTGTGCAAAGCCATGACAGTGTTCCTTGTCTCTGATGATGAGGGTCGCTGAGCCGACCTTGGGTCAGCGACCCTGGAAGACAGGCTTGCGTTTCTGCATGAAGGCGAGTGGCCCCTCCCGGGCGTCCTCGGTTCGGAAGACAGGGGCAGCCATTTCGGATTCGATCTGCATGGCTTCAGCTTCCGGTCGGCCCAGGCAAGCTCGCGCCGACCGGCGGATGGCCTGTACCGCAATCGGCCCGTTGGCGGCGATGCGCTCAGCCAGATCAAGGGCTGTGGGCAGCACGTCGGCCTGGGGGACCACGCGATTGAGGAACCCCAACTCGAGCGCTTCAGCGGCGGTAATGAGATCGCCGGTGAGCAGCAGCTCCATGGCCCGGGCATAGGGTATTTGTCGGGGCAGTCTCACCGTCGAACCGCCTCCTGGGAAGATCGCCCACTTGACTTCCTGCACCCCAAACTTGGCGGATTCGGACGCGACCCGCAGGTCCGTCCCCTGCGCCAGCTCCATGCCCCCGGCGATCGCGTGACCGTTGATCGCCGCAATCACCGGCTTGACCACGTCGAAGGTCCGAAGAAGCCCTCGGCCCAGCATCTCTCCGTCCGCCAGCAGGCGTCGATCCCACTCGTCTTCGGGTGGCCGCGCGCGACTCATCAACGGAATGAACCGTCCAAGATCGGCTCCAGAACAGAAAGCCTTATCACCGGCGCCGGTGACCACCGCGACGCGGATGTCGGGGTCGTCACGCACTGCGGTCCAGGTGTCGGCCAGTCGAACCAGCATCTCCGGGGAGATGGCGTTTCTGGCCTCAGGCCGGTTGAGGGTGATGAGCGCGACATGGTCCTTCCGCTCGAACGTAACGACGTCGCTCATGCTTTCTCCGACACATATGTGTTTTGTTATGACATCTTCATGCTACGCTGACTTTCCGGATGAAGGAAAGCCTGAAGCGAACGTTGCGGCGGTCCGCGGCGGAAAAGGCCGATTGGCAGGATCGGTCGTCGGCGCCGGCAGGCTGTTCCCGTAAGAGGATTATCGATGACTGAACCGCACCGTACCGTCTTCAGAACGGCCGACGGCCTCGACCTCGTCGCCGACCGCTACGGCGCGCCGATCCGCGGCGGCGTGCTGCTGGCGCACGGGGGCGGCCAGACTCGGCACGCCTGGGCCAAGACCGCGGCGGCGCTGGCGGATCGCGGCTGGGAAGCCGTCGCCCTGGACCTGCGCGGCCACGGCGACAGCGGTTGGTCGCCGACGGGCGACTACCAGATGGAACGGTTCGCGGGCGACCTCGCAACCGTCGCCAACGAGATGGGCGGACGTCCGGCGCTGATCGGCGCGTCGCTCGGCGGGCTCGCGGGATTGCTCGCTGAAGCCGAGATCGCGCCTCGGAGCTTCAGCTCCATAACCCTGGTGGACATTGTGCCCAACATGGACATGGACGGCGCCGCTAAAGTCATGGGCTTCATGAGCGCCCATATCGGCGAAGGTTTCGCTAGCCTTGAGGAGGCGGCCGATGTGATCAGCTCCTATTTGCCCCACCGCCCAAGGCCTTCGAACCTTTCCGGATTGGCGAAGAACCTTCGGTGCGGCGGCGATGGTCGATATCGCTGGCATTGGGATCCCAGCTTCGTCGCAAGCGCGAACCGGGAACGGTCGAGGCGAGATGCGCAGGCGTTCGACGCCGGGCTGGCCAGTCTGGCCCTGCCAGTGCACCTCATTCGGGGTCGGCTGAGCGAATTGGTGACGCGGGAAGCCGCCGAAGATTTCGTCGCAACAGTAAAGAACGCCCAGTTCACCGATGTCGCCGGCGCATCTCACATGGTCGCGGGGGACCGTAATGACGCCTTCCTCGACGCCGTGGTGGGCTTTCTCGATCGGCTGGAGCCTGTGTGAAAACGCCGGAGCAGCTGAGCGGTTTACCGCGAAGTTGCCGCCGCGGGCGCAACTCGAAAGGCTCCATAGCCGACACTACAAAGAACGAAGCCAGATGGAGAGTGGCCCTGTTCGCCGGTGAGCCTGGGTTCTGTTGACGGAGTGGATTGAACGAACCCGCTACGCGGGATTGGTGCGAGCTGTTTGAGGGGAAGGCCCCTGTCTGAGAGGATTTGGTGTCGAGCCAACCCTCCTGACAGGAGCACCCCAGATGGCCGAGATGAGCCCTCTTCGCTGTCGCATGGTCGAGGACATGTCCGTCCGCAACCTCTCGCCGGCGACGCAGCGATCTACCTTCACGCAGTCTCGAAGTTCCGCCGGTATTTTAGTCGGTCACCAGACCGGCTAGGCTTGGAGGATGTTCGGGCCTGCCAAGTCCATTTGGTCTCTACGGGCATCTCGTGGCCCGCCCTGAACCAGACTGTTTGCGCACGGCGCTTCTTCTATGGCGTCACGCTTGGCCACGGCGAGATCCCGGAGCGGATCGTCTACGCCCGAGAGCCGCGTAAGCTGCCAGTGGTGCTGGGCACCGACGAGGTGGTTCACTTTCTGGAAGCTGTGCCCAGCCTGAAGACACGGGTCGCGCTGACGACGGCTTATGCGGCCGGGCTGCGGGCGTCCGAGGCCGGCAGCCTGAAGGTTGGCGACGTCGATAGCGGCCGGATGGTCATTCGGGTTGAACACGGCAAAGGCGGCAAGGACCGGTATGTCATGCTGTCGACGCAGATCTTGAGCATCCTACGTGCGGTGCCGCCCTTAGGATCGATCTTCGGGCAGTTCCTACGATCGAGCTAGTCGTTCACTTGGCCGGCTCACGGAGTAGCGGCGTCAACGGCGGCCTCTAACGCGGCATAGACGATGGGCTTTTCAACGACTGGAAAGCCAAGGCCCCGGACCATATCCACGTTGCCGGTGACGTAAATCACCGGCAGTACGCCGATCTCGGTCAGAATGGCCTCGACGGCTTGCGGCCCTGTTCCCTCCAAAATTCGGTAGTCGGCGGTGATGAGATCTGGACGATGTCCCCTAGCGAGGATCAAAGCCTCTTGTGGACTATCGGCTATGTCAAAGGACAGAAATCCGAGATGACGCAAATGCGCTTCGATTTCGAGGGCAATCAACATCTCGTCTTCGATGATCAAGCCATGACGGCTATCGGCGCTCATGCAATGCCTGCCCAATCATGACCGAGAACGTCGCGACTCATGGAGTCCGACTGTCGAACCATGACAGCAAAGGGCCGGCGCGTCGATGCTCGGAAGAATCGGGAAGTGCAAACTCAATCGTCGCCGCAGTTCTGCTTTCTTACCTTCAGCGGAGGGCCATCTCTTTCCAGATGGCCTGAAGTGTCCGAATCTGCTCATCGACGGAATCCCTAAGATCGTGGGCGCCGGTCAGAGCCAAACCGACCTGTGCGCCCCGACGCCAAATCACCGTGGCGTCATGGGCGACGCCATCACGGGGTACTAGGAGCCTGACGGATAGCGTCAACAGGACAGGGCTTTCAAGCTCGATCCGTGCGCCGGCCGGGCTGAGGTTGCGGATACCGCAGGAAATAGTCACGGCGGGATCGCCGTAAGCCAACCTTCCCGCGAGAAAGGTTCGCTGGCGCGGGGCTCGCCGACGTTCCATCGCACGCGGCGTTATGGGGGAGTGATGGGCGACCATGCCGACAGGCTAGATCGAAAAGCTTTAGCTTTGATTGCTTAGAACCGCACAACGTAGCTCTTCCGCCAAACGTGATCGCCGAATATCCCTGCCCCGCACTCTACAGGATCAGGAGTGGTGAAGAGGGAGTCCGCGCGGCCACGCGTGGCCTTGGCCGCAGCAGTCTTGCAATGCGCGCAAGGAGTTGGACGTCATCAAAGGGCTTGGTCAGAAAATCACGAGCGCCGAGCGCCATAGCCCGCTGGACGTCGCCTGGGGCGTTACGAGCGGTCAACACCATGACCGGTATCGCCGCGAGCGGGGGCTTCTTCCGCAGGGCGTCCAGGACGCCAAACCCGTCGAGGTTTGGCATGTTGATATCCAGCACGATGGCGGCCGGGCGTGTCAGCTGGATGCCTTGAATTGCCTCCCAGCCGTCGCGGCCGTAGGCGGTGTCATAGCCAGCGAGCGTGAGGCGGGTGACGATTAGATCGAGAACGCCACGGTCATCCTCGGCCACGAAGACCCTACCTCTGCGGGCTTCAGGCGGCGTCATCAAGAGGATCCTCCGGCCAAGCCATGGCTTTGGCGATCGCCGTCAACAAATTCGCCGCCGCCAGCGGCTTACCAACCATACCGTCGAACAGACCAGTCGCTTGAGCCTGATCGACATCCGCCGAGAAGGCGAGGATGGGAACTGCGACATTGGGTCCGCCCTCGGTCCGGATGCGCCGGGCCGCGCCCGCGCCGTCGAGGTCGGGCATGCGAAGATCCATCAGAATGACGTCGAACGGCGCCGCGTTGGCAGTCGTGACAGCTCCGAGTCCGCCCACGACTTCGGTGAGTTCGACGTCGAACGGCGAAAGCATCGCCCGGACGAGATCGCGGTTTATGCGATTGTCATCCGCCACCAGGATTCGGCAGCCAGCGGGCAGCATGACCTGATCTTGCGGCTGAGCGGCGATTGGCGCGGCGACTTCCAGTTCGCAGGCCGGAATTGTGAACCAGAAGCAGGACCCTTCACCGACCTTGCTCTGCGCCCCGATGTCGCCGCTCATGGCTTCGGCAAGGCCCTTGCAGATTGCCAGGCCAAGGCCGGTGCCGCCGTGTGTGCGGGTCGAGGACGCATCGACCTGGGAGAAGCGTTGGAATAGCTGGTCGGCGCGATCGTCGGGAATTCCCGGGCCAGTGTCGGTCACCGCGAACGTCAGGAATTCGCCAAGGGGCTCGAAGACGACGTCAACGCGGACGCTGCCGACCATGGTGAACTTCACGGCGTTGCCGATCAGGTTGAGCAGGATCTGGCACACGCGGTCGGGATCGGCCCGCACGGTCTGTGGCAGAGTCTCCAGCCCGCCCAGGTGAAGCTCGATCCCCTTTTCGGCGGCCTGGGCCGCAAAGAGATCGAGGGTTTCTGTCGCCAGCTTCGCGGGGGACATCGGTCGCGGCGCGATCTCGACCTGTCCAGCTTCGAGCTTGGAGAAGTCGAGGATGTCATTGACCGTCAGAAGCAAGGCCTGGCC
This sequence comes from Caulobacter sp. GSs2, assembly GCF_058680895.1. The sequence continues at coordinate 72,312 of NZ_JBZWJL010000003.1, forward strand.
GGCATTGCAGGCGCGTTTCAGATAGCCTCGTGTGGTGTCCGACAGTTCCGGTTGCTCCTCAGCCAGTCGCGAGAACCCGAGCACGGCCGTTAGCGGCGTGCGCAGTTCATGGCTCATATTGGCCAGGAACTCCGATTTCACGGCGGCGGCGGCTTCAGCCTCGGCGCGCGCCACCCGCAACTCCGCTTCCAATGCTCTACGGGCGGAGACGTCGCGCACCACATCGGTGATGCCGGTGATGGCGCCGGTCTCTGGATCGAAGGCCAGGGTCGGGCGAGCCTCCAACCACAGTTCGCGGCCATCCTTGTGCAGCACGCGATATTCCACGGCGATCGGCGGTTCCGCTCCTTTCGATTTGAACTGCTTGGCGACGGCGGCTTGCAGGCGGGGTACGTCCTCGGGGTTGATCCAACCGAGGATGTTGGCGCCGACCAACTCCTCAGGCGCATAGCCGGTCGTGGGAAGGATCGATGGCGAGACATAGGTCAGCCGCCCCTTAACATCGCCGTGCATGATCAGGTCGCTGGCGTTTTCCGCCAGGAGCCGATAGCGCGCCTCGCTCTGGGCCAGGGCGACCTGCGCGTGTTGTTGCTCGGTGACGTCCCTCATGGTGCCAACAACGGCGATCACCCGGCCATCAGTGTCCTTTTGGACCAGCATGTTTCCGGTGATGTCTCGCGGCTGGCCGTCCGCCCGAATGAGGCGGAAAACAGCCTCCGTCGTCGGCTCGCCCCTGGTGAGGGCGCGTTGCAGCCGCTCGGCGGACTCGGCTTGATCCTCCGGATCGGTCATGGCCAGGAGGGCGTCGAGGTCCAGCGGAAAGGCCGGGTCGAGTCCGTAGATCTGGTACATTTGCTCGGACCAGGTCACTGACTGGGTCGCCACCTCTAGCCGCCAGTGACCCAGCCCGGCCATGCTCTCGGCCATTCTCGCCCGTTGAGCTTGGTCCCGAGCTTCGTCGCGCGCCGCGATCGTCGCGTCTTCAAGCGCCTTGCGGTCCGTCGCGTCGCGGATCACCGCCACGGTCTCGACTGGCTGGCCCTGGTCGTCGCGCACCAACTGGAAACTGGTCTCCACCCAGATGGTTCGTCCGTCCTTGTGGACCGCCCTGTGTTGCAGGGTCTTTTGCTCCAGCCCCCGCGCCATCTGCCCTAACGTCGCCAGGATCAGCGGTTGATCGTCTGCGTGGACGAAGGCCTGGGCCGGGCGGTCGGTCATCTCGTCGGGCCGGTAGCCGAGAAGCCGCTCGATCGTCGGTGAGATATAGCCGCTGCCGCCGTCGAGGCGGATTCGCGTGACGACGTCGCTCATATTGTTGGCGAGCAGCCTGTAACGCCGCTCACTGCGCCTGATCGCATCGTGGGCGCGTGTCTGATCGGTGACGTCCTGGAAGACGCCGAACACCGCCGCCGCCTCACCATGCTCGTCGAGTTCGCACACGCCCCTGGAGATCACATCGCGGACCTCGCCATTGGGCCGATTGATGCGGAGTTGGGATTCAAAGGAGCCCTTGGTGCCGACGGCCTCCCTGACGCAGGCCGAGACCTTGGCTCGGTCGTCGGGATGATAGAGCGCCAGAGAGTTCTGGAGGTCGGGCTCAAAGTTATAGCGGCTGACCCCGTGGATCGCATAGACCATGTCCGACCATCGCACATCGCCAGTGCTGACCTCAATGCGCCAATGGCCGACGCCCGATACGCTCTCGGTCAATTCCAGCAGACGATGTTTTTCGCTGGCCAGGCGGTGAGTGCGCGCCAGTTCCAGTTCATCGACAACGATCTTAGCCAGCATTTTCAGGCGTTCGAGCTTGGCGGGCGTCGGACGGCGGCGGGGTTTGGTGTCGATGACGCACAAGGTGCCGAGGGTTCGGCCATCGCGCGTGGTCAGCACCGCGCCGGCGTAGAAACGGATATGGGCGGCGCCGGTGACCAGGGGATCGGTTGCGAAACGCCGGTCCGTCGCCGCATCCTCGACGACCAACAGGGCATTGGGGCCCATGCCAAGAGCCTCGGCGCTCAACGTCCAGGCCTGCGGCGGACTGTTGGCTGCTACGGCGAACTTGGATTGGGACGATAAGCCTTCAACCTCGGTCAACGACACCAGGGCGAGCGGAGTCTTGAAGAGGTCGGCCGCCAAGGCCGTCACAAGGCCGAACCGTTCCTGGGGTGGCCTGTTCAGCGCCTCGACTATACGAAGCGCTTCAAGTCGCCGCGCTTCTGCTTCCCGCATGACCTGCCGCTTCCCCATTTTGATCATTTTGCACAACAGCGCTATCGCATTGGTTAATTGTTAGCGCGGCAATTGGGCGCAGCGCAGACTCCAGTCGGCGAAGCCGCACGGCTCAACGCGGTGTGTAATTTCGTCGCAGATCGTCGCGATTAATCTCGCGTTAGGCGCAAGGTCATGAAGGTCGTGACCAATTGGAAGCCGGTCGGTCAACGACGGGGCGACGGCGGCGGTCTGAACTCGTTTGCAAGTCAGGCCGCGCCGAGCGGGGAGCGGGCCAATGATCGACCATCGGGGTTTGAAGGTCGTGGTCGGCGACAGCGATCGGACCGTGCTCGAACTCCTGCAGATCCGACTGGATGTGGCCGGCTTTCACACTTGCGTCGCTCGCAGCGTCCGGCCGTCCGCGACACCCTCAAAGTGGTCGCCCCGCCGCCATGGTCCTCGATCCAGGTCTGCCTGAGATTGACGGCTACGAAGTTCTGCAGACGCTGACGCGACGCGGTGAAAAGCCCGTCCAGCCTGACCTGCCTCTGAGCTTTCATCCAGCGCGGACCAGAGTCTCGGCATTGGTTACGCCGGATGGCGCGGTTGGAGCAACAGGCCGAGCCGTGGAGTTTCTACATTGCGCAGCGGGTCGGCCTGTTGCGTTCAGGTGCGCGGCATAGGCCGCAGGGGTCTGGTAGCCGATCGATGAGTGTGGCCGGCGGGTGTTGTAATCTTCGGCCCAGGCGGCGAGCTTCTGGCGGGCGTGGTCGAGGCTGAAGAACAGGGTCTCGTTGAGCAGTTCGTCGCGCATCCGGCCGTTGAAACTCTCCACGAAGCCGTTCTGGGTGGGCTTGCCCGGCGCGATATAGTGCCAGGCGACGCGATGATCCTCCGCCCAGGCCAGAATGGCCGTCGAGGTGAACTCCGTGCCGTTGTCGCTGACGATCATCCCTAGCCGGCCATGACGGGCGATCAGCGCCGACAGCTCCCGCGCAACGAGCCGACCTGAGATCGAGGTGTCAGGGATCGCCGCCAGACATTCTCGGGTGACGTCGTCGACCACATTGAGAACCCTGAACCGGCGTCCGCCCGCGAACTGATCGTGCACGAAGTCCAGCGACCAGCGGGCGTTGGCCTTGGCCTCCACCAGGATCGGCGCCCGTGTGCCGATGGGGCGGCGGCGAGCCCGGCGCTTGCGCACCGGCAGACCTTCCTCGCGATAGAGCCGATAGATGCGGTTCTTGCCGGAAGGCTCGCCCTCCCGCCGCAGCAGGACGAACAGCCGTCGATAGCCAAACCGTCGCCGCTCGGCGGCCAGGCTGCGCAGTCGCTCACGCAGCTCGGTGTCGGGCGCGCGGCGAGAGCGGTAGCGCACCATCTTGCGGTCCGCCTTGACGATGGAGCAGGCCCGCCGCTCGCTGATCTCGAACACCGTCCGCAGATGAGCGACGCCTTCGCGCACGGCGGCGGGCCCTACCATTTTTTTGAGAGCAGCTCGTTCAACGCCGCCTTGTCGAGCATGGCGTCGGCCAGCAGCGACTTGAGCCGTCGGTTCTCGTCCTCCAGCGCCTTCAGCCGCTGGGCCTCCGACACGCTCATGCCGCCGAACTTGGCCTTCCAGGCGTAGATCGTGCCCTCCGAGACCCCATGCTTGCGGGCCAACTCGCCCGCCTTCGCCCCAGCCTCGTTCTCCCGCAGGATCCCGATGATCTGCTCTTCCGTAAATCTCGCTCGCTTCATGTCCGTCCTCTCAAGGGACGGACTCTAGCTCCGCGTGGAGGAAAAAATCAGGGGCAGGTCACCTCGAACGTGGCGAGCCTCATAAATTACGGCGAACGGTATCGGTCGGGTGAGCGGATCTCCTCGGCGTTTGTAGAGGCGACGGTCAACGCTGTGGTGAGCAAGCGGTTCGCCAAAAAGCAGCAGATGCAATGGAGCCGCTGCGGCGCCCACCTGCTCCTGCAGGCCCGCACCAAGACGCTCGACGGAACGCTGCGATCAACATTCGAGCGCTGGTATCCGGGTTTGGCCAACGACAACGATCAACGCCTCATTCTGGCGCAGACTGCGGGACCCACCCCACACTTCCTCATGCTCTCCTGCTTGGTCAGCTTCGACCGCGATCACTGCCTAGTGAAAGCCATGGCAGCCAAAAGCACTTGTGTGCAAGCCTCGTTTCGCCGGCCCAGGACTACCTTCCCAACCGTCAGACCAGTAGTTCGCTTTCATTTGGAGCAGTTGAAATGGGCGGACGGAGTAGCCGGGCGACCCGCGCCAGGAGTTGGCTCTCGCTGAACGGCTTCGTCAGATAGTCCTTCGCGCCGAGGCCTACGGCACGCCGCACATCTTCAGCGGTGTGCCGGGCCGTTAGGACAAGGACGGGGATACGCTTGGCGCCAGAATAGGCCTTGAGCGCCTCGAGGACGCCGAAGCCATCCATTTCCGGCATGTTGATATCCAGGACCATCGCATCCGGCCGCAACTCTCTGACGCGTCCCACCGCCTCGGCCCCAGTTCGGGCGGTATGGACGTCATAGCCCGCCATCTCGAGCCGCGTGCGGATGAGATCTCGAACGCCGAGGTCGTCCTCCGCCACGAGGATCCGCGACCTAACCGACATCGGCGAGTTCCTGAGGCTGCGGATCCTCCGCGAACGCCGTGGCTCGAGCTATGGAGGCGATCAGCGCTCCGGCGCCTACCGGCTTGGCGACGACGTCCTGAAAGCCAGCGGAAATCAATCGGTCCGCCATATTGGTGTCTGCGTCCGCAGTGAAGGCCAGGATGGGGGTGGCGTCATTTGGGCCCTGCGAGGCGCGTATTCTCCGCAAGGCGCCCAGCCCATCGAGCCTTGGCATGCGCAGGTCCATGAGGATCACGTCGTATGGCCACTCCGCCGCCATCTGTGCAGCCTCTTCGCCATCAACTGCTTCGGAAACCTCGGCGCCGACGCCTGCCAAGAACAAGCGCGCCAGTTCGCGATTGGTCGGGTGGTCGTCGACCACGAGCACGCGGACGCCGCCGAACGTCAGCCGTTCCATCGCCAAGCCATCGGTGTTGCCTTGCGAAAGGCTCGACAAGGGCGCGGGGACCTTGAACCAGAACCGACTGCCCTCACCCATCCGGCTCTCGACGCCGATCTCCCCGCCCATGGCCTCCACCAAGCCTTTGCAGATCGCCAAGCCCAGGCCCGTGCCGCCTTGAACCCGCGTCAACGACCCATCGACCTGCGAAAACCGCTTGAAGAGGCGATCCTGCTTGTCCGGGGCAACGCCTTCTCCGGTATCGATCACATCGACGCTGAGGACCTCGGCGGCGCGATCGTAGCGCGTGCGCAGGGTAACGCTGCCGCCCGTGGTGAACTTCACCGCATTGCCGACAAGGTTGAGAAGGATTTGGCGTATCCGGTCCGGATCGACGGCAATGATCAGATCGTTGTCTGCGGCCTCCCCATCCAGGGTGAGGTTCAGGTCTTTGGCGCCGGCCTGTGGCGTGAACAGGTCCAATGTGGCGCGGCTGAGCTTGGCCAAGGAGGCCGGTTGGACCTGGAAGCTCACCTGTCCGGCTTCCAGCTTCGAGAAATCCAGGATGTCGTTGACGGTGCACAGGAGCGCACGGCTGGCGTCGCCGACGCGTTCCACATAGGTGCGGGTCAGGTCGGTCAGGTCGCTCTGCTCGGCCGCGAGACTCGTGAAGCCGATGATGCTGGTCAGCGGCGTGCGCAGCTCATGGCTCATATTGGCGAGAAACTCCGCCTTCACCCCCGCAGCGGCTTCGGCTTCGGCTCGCGCTAGCCGAAGCCGGGCCTCGAGGAGCTTTTGGTCGGTCACGTCCACCATGGTTCCGATCATGGCGATGACCTCGCCGCCGGGACCGTGTTCGGCGCGAGAATTGCGCGCCAGGTATCGGACCTCGCCGTTGGCACGCACGATCCGTGAGATCGAATTCTCGTCGACCTCACCTGTCGCGAGTTGGCGCTTCAGTCGGGCCGCCACAGCCTCAGCGTCGTCAGGATGGATCATGCCTATCAGCGCCTCGAGGTCGAGCGGCGCGTCGGAGGCGAGGCCGAAGATATGGTACATCTGGGTCGACCAGGTGACGTCGCGAGTGCGCGCATCCACGCGCCAGTTGCCAAGGCCGGCAACCCCCTCGGCGACCTCAGCCCGCCGGGCTTGCTCCTCGGCCTTGTCGCGCGCCTGGGCCATGGCCGCTTCCGTGCGCTTCAGGTCGGTGATATCCACGCTGACCGAGACAGTGCCCCCATCGCCAGTGCGCCGTTCGGTGATCCGCAGCCATCGTCCGCCAGCGGTTTGCTGCGTCAGGCTGGGCGCCTCGTCACGGCGAGCTGCGTTTCGTTCGGCGAGCCACTCCGTCTCTCGCCCGACCGCCTCAGGGTAGACGCCATGGACAAGGCTCGATTCCAGCAAGTCGGAGAATGGCATGCCAGCGACGAGGATCGCCCCAGATGTCCTGCAAAGATCGTCGTACTGCGTGTTCCACGCCACCAGCCGATCGTTCGCGTCGTAGAAGGCCAAGCCTTCCGGCATGACATCGAGCGCCTCGCGCAGGCGGCGAAGGTTTCCATTGCGGCTGGCGGCGTCGAGGGCCACGCCGCCGATCGCGGTGATAAGGATCAGCGCAGTGACCGCCACGGCGACGGCCGCCATCACCGGATCCGACATCAGCGAAGCGGGCACCGCGATGCTGAGATCAGGAACTATCGTCACGGCGGTCATCCCCGTGAAGTGCATCCCGACGATCGCGAGACTGAGCAGACCTCCCCCTGCGGCTTGCTGCTTAAGCCCCGCGCCGGGGCGGGCGACAAAGAGGGCCGCGCTAGCGAACAGCGCGCCAATCAGCACGGAGGCCACGATGTAGTTCACGTCCCACTGGAAGACGCCGGTCGTCCGGTAGCCGCTCATGCCGACGTAGTGCATGGAGGTGATGCCCAGGCCGACGACGAGGCCGCCGCCGATCGACGTCAGTCGCCGCCGAGAATCTGCAGTCGTCGCTGAACCCGCGGCAAAGCCCAAGGTGGTGCTGATGACGGCGACAGCCAGCGACCCCATTGTGGCCAGGGCCTCATAACCCGTCGGTAGCCCAGTCTTAAACGCCAGCATGGCGACAAAATGCGTCGTCCAGATGCCAGAACCGGCGACCAAGCCCGTCATGGCGAGCCAGGTCCAACGCCTCCACACCGGAAACGTTGGAACCTTCGAATAGAGAAAGAACGTCGCCAGCGTGGCCGGGACACAGACGAGCGCGGCGACCACGACCAGCCACCAATTGTGTTCTGTCGCGACGCACAGCAATATTTTGAACATTATGGCCGCTCCGAGCGCATTTCGAACGACCATCCCGGCCCGTGGTTAACAGAACAGTCGGGGATGGAGCAAAACGCGTTCTGAGGACCGGCCAGGAGCCCTGAATTCTGTCGATTTCCGGGCTAGAAGCCCTTGTGTACAATGGGTTGTGGTCAATCATCGAGGTCATGGCTGCGCCAATTCGCCACAAGCCGGCGTCAGCCGATGGACCAAGGCGACGGCGACGGGGCGGACCATTCGATGTGTCGGTTGCCGACAACTTCCTGCAGGTCATCGCCAATCATGCAGATGATGTGACCCGCTTGAGGGGCGACCAAGTCGCGGCCCCGACCACCCTCGCCTATTTCTTGGTGCCGACCGGAGAGAGCGGGCCTGCAAGTATCTCTTCCAGCACTTCATATCTAAACGGCTTCAACAACAATGGCCGGTCGCGGTCGATGTCCCTCAGACCATGGCCGCCGTGGCTCGTGGCCAAGGCGAACGGCACGCCTCGCGCGGCAAGGGCGCCGGCCACGGGATGGCTTCTGTGGCCGTCGAGATTTGAGTCCAGCAGGGCGGCATCAAAGCGTTGCGTGCGCACGAGGTCGACGGCCATGATCGATCACGGTGGCTGCGGCCACGGACTCGCATCCAAGATCGGCTAGCGTTTTCCGATCAGTCTGCATCATAGCCTGCGGCGGCGAAGTAGTTGGCGCATTCGTTGGGTGTGAAGGCGTCGATAGCCTGGGCGATGGTCTTCCAAAGCTGTTCGACGGTTCGGGCGGCGGCCTTGCGCAGCAGGGCCTTGAGGCACCGGACGGCCTGGCCAAGCCGCACGCCCACGTGATGTTGACGACGCGCGAGGTTGTCCCGGAGGGGCCGGGCGCGCCGGGCGCTTTCGGCAAGAAGGACCGCGAGTGGAACAGCACCGACCTTTTGACCGACTGGCGCGAGCGCTGAGCTGAGCATGTGACCGAGCGCCTGGCCGAACTCAACATCGATGCGCGGATCGATCACCGGACGCTGGAGGCGCAGGGCATCGACCTGGAGGGCCTTCCCGTAAACTCTGCGCCAAAAGTGACGCTAAGAAAGTCGTGGAATTTCAATGTGTTGTGCGACCATGGAGGCATAGCGCATTGATTTATAATGACATTCAGCTGTTTCAGCCCGTCAGCTTCAAGCGACCGCTGACGTCGGCAATCCGAGCAGAGCGGATCGGTTAACACCCCGCTCAAAGGTCATGACCCCGCGAAGGTTGATATGCTCATGCCCGATCGACGTGATGTGGGCGAGGACGCCATTGGAAAAGATACCAGGGTCCCGGTCCTACTGCCGACCGATGGGTCTATCCCCGCAAAGGTCCCAAACGCGACATAGGATTTGGCGGTTCTGTGGCGCCCGTCAGCCAATAGCAGTTACGCGTATCTCCAAGACCCGCCCCGCCGCAGTGGCAAGAAAGGAACCGGCCGGGCGGATAAACCGAGCAGCGCGGCCCAATGTTCCCGCTTTGCGCCGAAGGTCAAACTGGGCGCCTGAAACGGTTCCGCGGCCTAATCGCGGATTTGACGGCGCTGGCGGCCGATGGGGCGTTGGACGCCGATGGTCTGAGGGCACGGCTCGCAACGTTGGTGGAGCCGTTCCAACCCGAGCTTCAGATTTCTCAGGTCGCCGCCATCCGGCAAGAACTCGCGCAGCGGCAGGACGAATTGGAACGCCTCTTGGGCGCGGCGAAAAAGGCAAAGCTGCAGACTCCAGCCGGCCATAAGCTTGCCGAGGCCTTGGCCCTGCTGGATAGGCTCGGAGGAACGGCAACGGAGGTTTTGCCGAAGGGCACCGCTAACCCCTTTGGCCCATCATGGCGCAGTCTCCTCGATCAGCCTGATCGCAAGGCGGCGATGAACTGTTATCGAGCCGCGACGGTCATGTTGATGAAACGAGCGATCCGAAATCGCTCGATCACCGCGCCCGATAGCCTGAGCCACCAAGCACCCGAGGACCGGCTCATTCCCAAAGCGATTTGGGCCCGAGACCGCGGGCGCTTGATCCGAAACATGTCGCTCCCAACCACCTCCGAGAAATATCTCCAGCGCCTAGAGTCGGGGCTGGAAGCGGGATTGGGCGCCTTGGCGGCCGCAGTGCAGGCCGGTGAAATCACCATAGAGGGCGATGCTGTGCGCGTGCCGCGCCGAAAACCCGCGCCAGCAGATCCTCGAGTGGAGTCCGCGCCGCCCGAGGCGACCGCGGCCATGGGAATCCATGAACTTTCGGCGGTCATGATCGAGGTTGACCGGCTCACGCGGTTCTCGTGGAAACTCCTGGAGCGCCCGGCCCAGTCGGACAAGGAGCTGGTCACGCTCTATGCGGCTCTGCTCGGCCTGGGGTCAGCCCTGAGCGTGGCGGAGTTGGCGCGCATGATCCCAGCGGTCGACGCCGACAGCCTTGGTCAGATGGTACTGCGGCTGGAGACGGATGGACGCCTGCGCGCCGCCAATGAGGCTGTGCTTGGCGTTATGCGCCATCACCCGGTGGCGAGCCTCTGGGGTCGAGGCCTCAATGCGTCCGCCGATATGATGAGCCTGGAGGCGACCCGATATCTCTGGTCGGCACGGTTGGATCCCCGCCGTCGTACCTTCGCCATCGGGACCTACGCGCATGTGCTGGATCAGTGGGGCGTCCTCTATGACCAGCCAATCGTTTTGAACCGTCGCCAGGTTGGGGCCGCGATCGAAGGGGCGCTTCGCCAGAAACAAGTCGATCATCTCGAGAAAGTGGCTGTCGATACCCACGGCCACAGCCACTTCGGCATGACCCTGGCCAAGGTGGTGGGCTTTGATCTCACCCCGAGATTGGCGCGCCTGAAGACACGCAAGCTTCATCTGCCGACCGGATTCTCCGGCGCGGTGCCGGAGGTCCTCAAGCCGCTCATCGCCCCCAAGTCCGTACCACGACTAGTGATAGGGCGCGGATGGGAGGAATTGCTTAGGCTCGGGGCGTCGGTCAAGGACGGCTGGTACCCTGCAACGGATGCGCTGGACCGATATGGCGCGGCCGCGCGGGGTGACGCAGTCTATGAAGCCGGCGCCGCCCTCGGTAAACTGCTGCTGACCCTTTATCTCTGCGATTACCTCGGCAATCGCGAGTTCCGAAATGAGATCCTGGATCTTCTCAACCAGGGCGAGGCCGTTCACAGCCTGCAACGGGCCATTCACAACGGCGCTATTCCCGCCAAGCGTGGGCGAACAACTCAACAGCTCGAAGCGATATCCGGCTCCCTGACGTTGCTGGCGAATATCATGATGACCTGGAACACGCACCATATTCAGCAGACGGCGGACCGGGACCCTGGTGTCTTTTCCAATGATGTCCTCGCGCACATCGTGCCGATCGGGCATGGGCATATCAACCTTCGCGGGGTGATGACCCTTGAGCTGGGTAACAACCGATCCGCTCTGCTCGGATTGCCGACAGCAGCGGTCGCCTGACGCTGACGGGTTGAAAAAGCTGAATATCGTTATAAATCAATGCGTTGCGCCACTATTTATGCGCAACACATTGAAATTGAATGACTTTCTTAGCGCCACTTTTGGCGCAGAGTTTACGGGAAGGCCTGGAGCCGCAGCACAAGATCGGCCCGGCCGGCGCACGGCGCCTGGACCGAGGCGAGGGTCACAGACCCGAGGACGCCGTGCGGGCGTTCGATCACCGCCAGATCGCCCGGCGCAACGGCGAGAAGATCATCGCCGAGCCGAACGTCGCCCTGGACGCCATCACCCGGCAGCAGAGCACGTTCACCGACCACGACCTGGCGCGGTTCGTTCACCGGCACACCGACGACGCCGATCAGTTCAGCCAGGCCATGAGTGCGGTGAAAACCTCGCCCGAGCTGGTCGCGCTCGGCAAGGACGGCGCCGGCCGCGAGCGGTTCAGCACCCGCGAAATGCTGGGGGTCGAGCAGCGGCTGGAGCGGTCGGCCGAGACGCCGGCGCGGCGCGACGGACACAAGGTTTCGCCGGCGGCCTTGGGGGAGGCCTTGGTCGCCGGCGAGCGTCGCGGGCTCGATCTGAGGGGATCACAGCGAGACGCACTTGATCATATCACGGGCGCAGGTGATCTTGCTATGGTTGTCGGCTACGCCGGCACCGGCAAGAGCGCCATGCTGGGCGTGGCCCACGAGGCGTGGGAGGCGCAGGGCTACCAAGTGCGCGGCGCGGCCTTGTCGGGGATCGCGGCGGAGAGCCTGGAGGGCGGTTCGGGTATCGGCTCGCGGACGATCGCCAGTCTCGAGCATGGGTGGGCGCAAGGGAGGGACGGGCTCACCGCGCGCGACGTGCTGGTGATCGACGAGGCCGGGATGATCGGCTCGCGCCAGATGGAGCGGGTGCTATCGGCGGCTGACGCCGCCGGCGCCAAGGTGGTGCTGGTCGGCGACGCCGAGCAACTTCAGGCGATTGAGGCCGGCGCGGCGTTCCGGGCGCTCACCGAGCGCCACGGCGCGGCCGAGATCACCGAAATCCGGCGCCAGCGCGTGGACTGGCATCGGGAGGCGACGCGCGAGCTGGCCACGGGCCGCACAGGCGCCGCCCTGGACCGCTACGAGGCCGTCGGCATGGTGCGGGGCCACGAGACACGGGAGGCCGCCCGCAGCGCCCTCGTGGACGGCTGGGATTCGGTGCGCCAGGCCCGGCCGGAGGCCAGCCAGGTGATGCTCACCCACACCCGCGTTGACGTGGCCGAACTGAATCAGCTCGCTCGCGGCCGGATGCGAGACGCTGGCGCGCTCGGCACCGACCAGGCGGTGCAGACCGAGCGCGGCGCGCGGTCCTTCGCCCCCGGCGATCGGGTGATGTTCCTTCGCAACGAGCGATCCATGGGCGTGAAAAACGGATCCCTCGGGACCGTGGAAAAGATCGAAGGTTCGAGCCTCGCCGTGCGCGTTGATGGCGCCGATCGGCGCGAGGTCCGGTTCGACCTGAAGGACTATGCCCACATCGACCACGGCTATGGCTCCACCATCCGTAAGAGCCAGGGCATCACCGTGGACCACGGCCACTTGCTGGCCAGCGACGGCCTGGACCGTCACGCCGCCTATGTCGGGATGAGCCGGCACCGCGAGACATTGGCGGTTCACTACGGCGCCGACGACTTCAAGGACCGCGACCAGCTCACCCGCACCCTTGGCCGAGAGCGGGCTAAGGATACGACCCTGGACTATGGGGCCGCTCGACGACGATCACTGGCGAGACCGCCCAGGAGCGGCTGCTCGATCTGGGGGTCAAGCTGCTGGAGACGGCGCTCAAGCCTGAGATCGTCGGGTTGGAGAACCTGGTGGTATGGATCGGCCAGGAAAGGTCCGCCCTCCAGGAGGTGGTCTATGCACGATCGGTATATGTCGCCATTGGCATGATCCAGGCCATACTCGAAGAAGGCACCAGCCGAGGTGAGTTGGCCCTGCAGGACCCCGGCTTCGCGGCCACCTTCGCCTTTAACGCACTCGTCACCGCACCGAGACACCGCATTCTTCGGCGACTGGCGTTCAAGAACACCAAGGCTGGCAGAAGGGCCTATCTGGCGGCTGCGATCGACGTCATGTTCGCTGGTCTCGCGCTGCGGATCGATGCGGAGTCCAGCGGCCATGGTCAGCCCGCAGGACAATAAGGAGATCACGTCTTGCGATGGTCGCCCCGGAACCCGTCAAAGACGACGGCACCTCAAGCATCAGAGGGTTCATGCGCCTGCCCGCGGTTCAATCTGCAAGGCTCAAAGGGCACTGGCCGCACCCTTGACCGCACCAACAGGGCCTCCCTCTGGGCCTGCGCGGTCCTTTCCTCGCAAGCTCATGTCAACAAAGAAGTAACGCCCACGCACGCGGGGCGCATGCGCAAAATCACTGGCCGCCGCGCTCTTGACGCAGACCAAAACCCCTGACTCCATAGCCCCCGTCGGTCAGGCTCCAGACCGCCCACGATCACGTGGAATCGGCGCCCACGATCACTGGAATGCGCAGCCAAGGTCCGCGACATCGTCGGCCTCTATGTCGATCCGCCGGCCCACGCCGTGGTGCTCAGCGTCGATGAGAAGTCGCAGATCCAGGCGCTGGACCGCACCCAGCCTGGCCTGCCGCTGAAGAAGGGGCGAGCCGGAACCATGACCCATGATTACAAGCGCCACGGCACAACCACCCTGTTCGCCGCCTTCGACGTTCTGGAAGGCAAGGTCATCGGCCGCTGCATGCAGCGCCACCGGCATCAGGAGTTCATCCGCTTTCTCAACGCCGTCGAGCGCGAAGTCCCGGCCGGCAAGACCGTCCACGCCATCCTCGACAACTATGCCACCCACAGGCACCCCAAGGTGATCGCCTGGTTGGGCCGCCATCCGCGATGGACGTTCCATTTCACGCCCACCTCGGCCAGTTGGCTCAACGCCGTCGAAGGCTTCTTCGCGATCCTGACCAAGCGCCGCCTCAAACGCGGCGTCTTCAAGGGCGTCGTCGACCGCTTCGTCGCCGATCACAACCAGCAGCCAAAGCCCTTCGTCTGGACCGCCGACCCAGATAAAATCATCGCCGCCGCAGCTCGCGGGCACCAAGTGTTGGATTCAATCCACTAGCTCCGCGTGGAGGAAAAAATCAGGGGCAGGTCACAATCGGTACGCACCGACGATGTGGGTAACTGAAAGCATCACCGGACGCGTACGCGATGGCGGCGAGGCGGCGACGATGGGGTCGCCGCCCTGCTGGATGATCTTCAGGTAAAACCGATCGGCGTCATAAGCCTTGTCGGCCAGGATATATTGGGCGGTGAGGCCGTCGATCATGTCACAGGCCAGCGCCATGTCGTACTGCTGGCCCGGGCGCTTTGTAATCGCAAAAATCTGCCCTGAGTTTCGTCTTAAGAAGTTTTCCGGTCGCGGTGTGCGGCAGACTATCAACGAAGACGACATCATCCGGAATCCACCACTTTGCGACCTTCCCCTCAAACGAATTCAGCAACGCCTCGCGCGTCACCTTCGAATCAGGTCGTCTCACAACAACGAGCAGCGGACGCTCATCCCATTTGGCATCGGCGATACCAATCACCGCCGCCTCTTGGACAGCAGGGTGGCCCATCGCGACATTCTCCAGGTCGATCGAGCTGATCCACTCGCCGCCCGATTTGATCACGTCCTTGGAGCGGTCGGTGATCGTCATATAGCCATTCGGATTGAGCGTGCAGACATCCCCTGTGTGAAACCATCCATCTCTGGTGAACGCCGAGGCGCCTTCGCCACGAAAGTAGGATCTCGCGACCCACGGACCTTGGACCAGCAGGTTTCCGAACGCCAAGCCGTCCTTGGGCAACTCGCGACCCGCGTCATCGACCATCTTCAAGCTGACGCCGAAGATCGGTCGACCCTGCTTGGCGATCAGGTCGTATTGCGCCTCCGCTGGCAGATCGCGCTCGCCGCGCCGCATCGAGGTAATCGTACCCAGCGGACTCATCTCCGTCATGCCCCAGCCCTGCAACACGCGCACCCCGTGCTCCTTGTCAAAGCGCTCGACCATGGCGCGCGGCGGCGCCGAGCCGCCGATCAGCGTGCGCTGCAGTTTTTCCAACCGCTCGCCGGTGGCTTCGCAATAGCGCAACAGTTCGAGCCAAACCGTGGGCACGCCTGCGGCGATGGTGACGTCTTCGCTGTCGAACAGCTCGTACAGACTGGCGCCGTCCATTTTGAAGCCTGGGAACACAAGCTTGGCGCCGACCATCGGGGCTGCATATGGAATGCCCCAGGCGTTGGCATGGAACATCGGCACGACCGGTAGGATCGTGTCGTCGGCCGTAAGGCCCAGCGCATTGGCTCCGTTTATGGCATAGGCATGAAGGATGGTTGAACGGTGACTGTAAAGCACACCTTTCGGGTCCCCTGTGGTCCCGGAAGTGTAGCAGAGCGACGCGGCGGTGTTCTCATCGAACTCTGGCCAGTCAAACCCCTCGTCCTGGGCGGTCACCAGGTCCTCGTAACACAGCAGATTGGGCAGGACGCTGTTGGCTGGCATGTGCGCGCGGTCGGTCATCACGATGATACCCTGCACGTCGGCCAGATCACCGCGGAGCCCTTCAAGAATGGCGAGCGCGTTCAGATCGACGAAGATGAACCGGTCATCGGCATGGTTGATAATGTACGCGATCTGCTCCGGAAAGAGGCGCGGATTAAGTGTGTGGCAGATGGCACCGCTCCCGGAGACCGCGAAATAGATCTCGAGATGCCGATAGCCGTTCCACGCCAGTGTACCGACACGGTCGCCCGGAGCGACGCCCAGCGCCTTGAGCGCGTTAGCTAGCTGGCGCGAGCGTCTGGCGGCGTCGGCATAGGTGTACCGGTGAATCGGGCCTTCGACGGACCGCGACACGATCTCGTTTTCTCCATGATACTCAGCCGCATGCTCGATGAGCTGTGAGATAAGCAGCGGGCGGTCCATCATCAGACCCAACATTTGGATGCTCCTTACGAAAACGGTAGTCATAAAAGCGGTAGCCTTCCCATGCGCACGCCCCGCGCAACACTTGCTCATCAACCTCCATGGCGACCGCCACGCCGGAAGGCAGGCGCCCATATCGCGGGTTCACGCCAAGAAAAAAGCCCGCTGAGCATGCGACACGAACGGGCCAATCAGAATCGGTAGGTCACTCCGACATTCGCCAGGATTGGGTCGATATCGAGGGTTGTCCGGACCGGCGCAATGCCCAGTAGGCCGGAGGCGTGCGTCGAAAAGGGGACGTACCGCACGTCGGCGTTCAACATCCAAGCTGCGCCAAGCTCGTAACGAACGCCTACTTGGGCCGCGGGTGCCCAACTGTCATCGATGCTGAAGTTGGTCAGGGCTCTGTCGCGTTCATTCAGAAAGACGATCCGCCCCACGCCCAAACCTAGATAAGGATGAACCGGGCCAAGATCGTTGAAATGGTATTGAACCGACAAGATAACTGGGCCGTAGTTAACCTTGGCAAGCATCCCGAGAGGCTCAAGCGAACCGGCGCCGGCGATTTCGGCGGTAGCGGGTATGCCGAGTAATAAGTCGGCTGCGACATTCGGCGTGAAAAAATATCCGACATCGACGGTCGCTGAAGTGGCGTCCCCGATCTCCACATTGGAAGCCGGGACAAGTCCTCCGGCCAACTTAATGTCTGGGGCATTCTCGCTCACAGCGACCCTGGTTGCGTTCAAACTTACGGCCCACCGCTTGAACCCTCCTGCATCCTGAGCCGAGGCGGCCTGGGCGGAAAGTGCGCTCAGGACAACGACCGCCGCAACGAACTGCGAAAGCCGTATGGATTTGGGTTTGCCATTCTGACTCATGGAACTTTCCTCCCGAAAAGCGCGCCGTCCCTGTTGGAGGGATCGGCAATTGTTGATGGTTTTTGGTGGACTCAGGTGTCTGGAGCCGTGACTGCTGCGCGTGATTCCGGCCCGTCTTTTTTTACGCTGGACTAATGAGGGGCCTCTCCGGAACCGCCTGACTCGAGTTTCGTCTTGCCGAGAATGAGTTCTGCGGCTCTTTCCGCGATCATCATCGTCGGGGCGTTGGTGTTGCCGGCCACCAGCGTCGGCATGACGGAGGCATCGACGACCCGAAGGCCTTGTATGCCGCGCACCCGGAGGGCCGGATCAACAACCGACTGCGGATCACGCCCCATCCGGCATGTTCCCACGGGGTGATAGATGGTTTCAGCCCTCCGGCGGATATCCGCCACGATGTCCGCGTCGCTCTGGACCGAGTGTCCTGGGACCAGTTCGGTCTTCGAATAGGCCGCCATTGACGGAGCAGACAGAATTTGCCTGCCGATTTTCACCGCCGAGATCATGGTTTGGATGTCTTCGGGGGCAGACAGGTAGCCTGGATCGATCAACGGATCCTCAAGCGGGTCGCGGCTCTTGAGCCCGATGCGACCGCGGCTCTTGGGCAGAAGGTCGCAGACATGCAAGGTATAGCCATAGCCGAGCGCGAGCTCCCGCCCATGATCTTTCAAGAGGGTGGGCAGAAAGTGAAACTGCAGATTTGGTCGTTTCTGTCCGTGGGAGCTTTTGACGAAGCCGCCGGCCTCGGCAACATTGCTTGTCAAGAAACCCTTTCGAAGGAAGGCATAGGACAGCGCTCCAGCCAAGGCTCGCGGAATGAATGATGGTGCGATGCCAATTGGTGTTCGGTCGTTCGCTTCATGCATGATCGTGATATCAAGGTGATCCTGCAGATTTTTTCCGACTGCGGGGAGGTCCACAACCACCGGAATACCTAAGGCGTTCAATTCGGCCGCTCCGCCGATGCCGGAAAGCAACAGCAACTGAGGTGAGTTCACGGCTCCGCCAGAAAGAATGACCTCCCCGCCCTTGGTTGTTACATCGATCAGCTTGCCCCGCTTGACATAGGTCACGCCAACGGCTTTCCGGCCCTCCAGGATGATTCGGGTCGCCCGTGCGCCCGTGATGATCCTGAGGTTGGGCCGGCTCTTGGCTTTGGACAGGAAGGCGCGGGCGGAACTCCAGCGCTGCCCTTTGTGCTGGGTCACCTGATACAGGCCAACGCCTTCCTGCGTCTCCCCATTGAAATCGAAGCGATGCGGAAACTGGATCTGTTGTCCGGCTTCGACGAAAGCCTTGCTCAGGGGATTGAGGGTTCGCAGATCGCTGACGTGAAGCTCGCCGTCAGCGCCATGGAATTCGCCATCCCCAAATCTTTCGTTCGACTCCATCGCCTTGAACAGCGGGAGTACATTCTTATAGGACCAGATTGGGTCGGCCGCCTCTCCCCAAGCGTCATAGTCGTCCCGATGGCCGCGGATGTAGACCATGGCGTTGATCGAACTGGACCCACCGAGCGTCTTGCCGCGCGGCCAGAAGAGCCGGCGATCGTCGAGATGGGCCTGGGGTTCGGTGTCGAAGGCCCAGTTGAGCGTCTTGCTCTTAGAGAGAAGGGCGATGCCGATCGGCATGTGTATCAATGCGCTGCGATCTGGTGGCCCCGCCTCGAGCAGGCAGACACGGGTCTTTGGATTCGCCGACAGTCGTTCGGCCAACAGACATCCCGCGGATCCTGCCCCAACAATGATGTAGTCAAACATCGTCTTCCCCGTTTTCATTCGTCATTTTCCGCGCTTGCGTGTGAATTCGCCCCGTTCTCGATGGCCGATCGGTTCTGGGAGGGGAACAGGGAATTGATCGCCCTCTCGACGACGAAATGACCTGGCGATCGGCGGCGACCGCACGAACCCCAATTCTGCCCCCCCCCAGGAATTGCCGGACGGCCGAGCCGAAAGACGGTCGTCCACTCGGGTGGATCACCTATAAATTTCGTAGGCTTCCTTCGTCGCGCCGCAGTCAGGGCAGTACCAGTCGGTCGGGACGTCCGCCCAGCGGGTGCCGGGCGCCACCCCCGTGTCGGGATCGCCGAGCGCCTCATCGTAGATGTGACCACAGGTTACACAGTGCCATTTCGCGAATGGCTCAGCTTCCACCACTGCCCCCGACGGGTCTGGTTCCAGGCTGTCCCGTGTCATCGTTTTCTCTTGGCCACGGCTAAGCCTAGTGGAATGAAGTCTGGCTTTTCGCGCACCGCACAATCGGGGCAGGCCCAATCTTCGGGAATTTGCGCCCATGGCGTATGGGGCGGGAAACCCTCGTGGGCTTCCCCCTTCACCTCATCGTAGACGTAGCTGCAATCGGGACATTGATACCGCGCCATAGCGCCCAGTTCCTTTATGTACTTAATGTTTTGACAATGTCCGGGATAGACTGCTGGCGACGGTGCGATCATCAAGCATCCCATTGTTGGGACGCCAGCCCCGCCCGCGACCGTCAGCCGAGGAGGCTCGGTACGAGCCTCCTCGGGTCGCCGCCTAAGTCAGATGCCTACTCGACCGCTATCCGACCCGACTGACGGGAAGCCGCACCGAACTTGCGGTCGATCTGC
Organism: Caulobacter sp. GSs2; assembly: GCF_058680895.1. The sequence goes on from NZ_JBZWJL010000003.1 coordinate 91,767, forward strand.
TTCCTACGCGCGCCGTCGATCTGGATCTTGCTGAGATCCCCGCCGGCCCATGCCACGACGCGGCGATCCATAACGGTCCGGAATACGGGCGGGATCATCGCGATGAAGAACATGCCGGGGTAGCCGGTCGGCAACTCGGGCAGGCTGGGGAAGTCCCGGAGCGACTGGTAGCTGCGGGTCGGGTGGGCGTGATGATCCGAATGCCTTTGAAGATGGAACAGGATCAGGTTCGAAGCAATGTGATTGCTGTTCCAGGAATGCCGGGGCTGGGCGCGTTCATAACGACCATCCGCCATCTTCTGACGCAGCAGCCCATAGTGTTCGATGTAGTTCGCGCTGGTCAGCTGCCACCATCCGAAGGCGATCTGGATGGGCAAGAACACCAGCAGCTTGGGGTCGGGTCCGAACGCCAGCAAAAGGGAGGTGTAGAGAACCACGGTAATCAGCAGCGGCGGGATGATTTCGTTGTTCAGGCTCCAGACACCCTTGCCCACGCGCTCCAGCCGCACCTTTTCCAGATTCCAGGCGCGCTTGAAGGCACCCGGGATTTCGCGCAGCGAGAATTTATAGATGCTCTCACCCATCCTGGACGTAGCGGGATCTTCGGGGGTCGCAACGTCGCGATGATGACCCTTGTTGTGCTCGATGAAGAAGTGGCCATAGCCGACCACGGCCAGAACGATCTTGGCCATCCAGCGGTCGAAGGCTTCCTTCTTGTGTCCCAATTCATGGCCGGTGTTCAGCGCCAAGCCGTTGACGATGCCCAAGGACAAGGCAAGCGCGACAACCTCCCACCAGGCCATCGGCTGGGTCGCCACCCACCATGCCGAGACGATGAGCGAGGCATAATGCACGGGGACGGTAAGATAGGTGAGAACTCGATAATACCGATCCGCCTCGAGGCGCGCCACAGCCGCCTCCGGAGGATTATTCGGATCGTTCCCAAACAAGACGTCCAGAGCCGGAATGACGGCATACCAGACGACAAGCGTAAAGGCGTAAAACACGCCCAACCCTGTCATACTAACAAGGTAGAGGCCGATCAATGGCGCTGCCGGCCAGACGACCGACAACATCCATAGATAGCGTTTCCTGTCCACATAGCGATCTGGCGCGTTATCGGCGGACGGATTTCGTGCGATGGTGCTCATCCGGCGTTCTCCTCATCCCAATGAAGACACATTCACTGTGTTCTAAAATCGGTTCTAATTGACCGTTCCCAGCAAATGGGGTTCATCAAGGTCACGGAACAACCCCACTAAAGTGTGGTTTTTAACCTCCTTCGAGCCCCCTACTCTGAAACAGGCGCGCAGTCGCGGCTGGTGTCTGGAAGTCTGCACGAGGCGCTCGGTTTTGGAGAGGGGTTCCTATGAACCGATCGGACGCACATGTATTGATCCTTGGCGCAGGTCACGCCGGAGGAACGGCCGCCGCCCTGCTTCGCCAGTATGGATTCGAGGGATCCATCACCCTTGTGGGTGCGGAGCCCATCGCGCCCTACCATCGCCCGCCGCTGTCCAAGGCCTGGCTCAGAGACGGCTCCGGCGCAGTATCGCTCCCCTTGAAGCCGGCGGAGTTCTACGCCGGGCATGGCATCGACTTCCGGCCCGGTGTTCGCGCGGAAAAGCTGGCGCGCCAGACCAAGGCGGTGAGTCTGTCGACAGGTGAAGTTCTGACCTACGACTTCCTGATCATCGCCACGGGCGCGCGGCCGATAAAACTGCCGGTAGCGGGTTCGAACCTCGCCGGGGTGCTGGAGTTGCGCACGGCCGCCGACGCCGAACGGCTCAGGGCGGCCATCGGCCCCGGACTGAGGCTGGCCGTGATCGGCGGCGGCTATATCGGTCTGGAAGTCGCGGCGTCGGCGCGCGCGCTCGACGCGGAGGTGGTGGTGATCGAACGCGAGGCGCGGCTGCTCGCCCGGGTCGCCGGCCAGGAGCTTTCCGCATTTTTCCTCGACTACCACCGAAAGAGAGGCGTCGGCTTCGAACTGGGGGCGACGGTCTTAGGCTTCGAGGGGCGGGACGGACGCGTCACCGGCGTCAAGCTCGACGACGGCCGCACGATCGCCTGCGACGCCGCCCTGATCGGCGTCGGCGCCACGCCTAATGACGAGATCGCGCGGGACGCCGGGCTAGACACCGCCCGCGGCGTCATCGTCGATCTGGAAGCCCGCACCGCGGATCCGGCGATCTTCGCCATCGGCGATGTGGCCTGCCGGCCGATGCCCATCTATGATCGCATGTTTCGCATGGAGAGCGTGCCCAACGCGATCGAACAGGCCAAGCAGGCGGCCAGCGCCATCGTCGGCCGCGCGCCCCCGCCGGTCGAGACGCCATGGCAGTGGTCGGACCAGTACGATCTGAAGCTGCAGATCGCCGGCTACGCCTTCGACGTCGATCGCGTCCTTCTTCGCGGCGATCCCGCCACGGCCAAGTTCGCCCTCTTCCATCTGAAGGGCGATCAGATCCAATGCGTCGAGGCGATCAACTCGCCGCAGGATTTCATCTTCGGCAAACAACTGATCGCCAGTCGCAAGTCGGTTGACCTCGGCAAGCTGGACGACCCGGCTAAGGCCCTGACGGAGATCGCGACCTAACTAACACCCGGAGACAGAAATTTGGCGTCATGGACGCTGTCCTCAAACGCCGACGTGCTGCGAGAAAGGGTCTGCGGTCGGCCAGCCGGCCCATAGCCCACACTAAAGAGTGGCTCTGTTTTGCGCACGGGCGACCTGCTGCTATAGGTCCGCTCCAATGGCGCATGTAAAGGCAGACAAGGTAGCTACCAAAGTGCAAGGCATTCGAGCGGATGAGCCCGGTTCAGCTCATTCGCGAGAATCTGAAATGCGGCCCCAGGAGACCGCCCTGCCCCCGACAAAGTGCACACCTCCCACAAGCCCTATCAATGAGCGAGTGGCGTCGCTCGTCTCCGGACGCCTTCCGCGGCCTCGCCTCTTCGCCACCGATATGGCGACGCGCTGCCATCTTCTTCGCGCCCCTACTGGCTACGGAAAAAGTGTCGCAATGGCCCAGTACTGGGCCGAACAACGGCACGCCTGCGCTGCGACGGCATGGGTTTCGATCGAGCAATTCGGGCGCGATCCGCAACTGCTCGCGGAACCCATATACGAGCAGATATCTGCAACCAGCCAATCCGCCCTCCACAGCACGCCCCCATCACGGCTGAGGGAAAGGCCTAGCAACCTGCATGAACTCGCCGACTGGCTCGGGGAAATCAGGTATCCACCAGGATCGAAGATCCTCATCTGCCTCGACGATCTCGAGTTTGGTTGGCATTCGATCGACCAGATCGAGGATTTTATGCTCGCGGCTCCGGGCGAGGTGGAATTCATCGTGGCGACGTCGGCGGACGTCGGCTTTGCCCGAATGAAGGCCCGGCAGGCTGTCCGCGAGCTGAGGGGCGACGCACTGGCCTTCACATTCGACGAAGCGAAAGCGGTCGCTTGCCGTCGGGAAAGGCCAATAGTCTCAGAAACTGAAATTCATTCGCTTTGGAAGCGCACCGAAGGATGGCCCGAAATCTTCTGCTTATTGATACAAGTGGCGTCAGAAACCCAGGCCGCGACCGACCACCTTATAGCCGACCGTGTCACCGGTAGAGACATTGATCTGGATAGATATTTCAGGGGAACGGTACTGAATTCACTCACGAATGACATCCTGGACTTCTGTGTTTGCGCCTCAATTCTAGGATCGATATCGGCAGAATATTTCAACCATGTGTTTCGCAGAAACGATGGAGCTTTCTATATCGACATACTTTCCGCCGAGCATATGGTTTTGCGACCGCTGAACCGATCACAGACCGCGTACGAGTTCCATCCTTTGCTCCGCGAATTTCTCGAGCACAGATTTTCGGTGCAGCATGGCGGCATTGAGCCAAGCCTGCTCGCGCGCGCCGCTCAATGGCAAAGTCAAAAGAGCAACAGCCGCGAAGGTATCAGTCTTTCATTTCGCGCCGGCGAGAGCGAATCGGCCGCTGAGATCGCATCTGAAAACATGATGGATATTGCCCTTCGGCAGGGTGAGATAGATCTGATCCAATCATGGCAAGGCAGCTTTTCCGCTCCCGTCGTGTTCGGAGCGCCAACGATCGCCCTTGGCTTGGCGTGGTCCCAGATTTTTAGCCACGACCATGAGCGGGCGGCAGGGCTGCTGGCCGACTTGCGAGCGGTTGACCTAGAGTTTTTTGATCAACAAACACGACGAAAAGTAGAGTGTTGGCGCGATCTCGTTGCCGCCATTGGCATGGCGACCGCCGATAACTTGATTGAAAGCCGGCTTCAATGTGAAGCTTGGGTAAAGCTCCATGGCGACGCGGATCTCGTCTGCAAGGGCGCCATCCTCACATGTCTTTGCTTCATCGCGGGGAGCGAGCACCGATTTGATGATCAAATTAAATTAACCTTTGACGCAACTTCGATAAACAACATAGCCGATCATCGCTATGCCCTGGGCTGGCTTCACAGTGCTACAATTTATTCGGCCCTCGCGAAGGGCGACGTGCGTTCGGGCGCCGAGTTATTGCGAATGGCGAGAAAGGATGAGAACGCAAACATCAACAGCACGCCATTCTCTGCAAATCTCTTGAACACCCTGGAACTTGAAATTCAATACGAGGCCAACAGACTAGACGGCATAAATATACGCATCGACGACATTCTTGAATTTGTGCGACAGCATGGCGTTGTCGATTTTATATTCTCGGCTTATCGCACCGCTGCGGCAATTGACCGCAACAATGGCGATCTAAAGGGCGCTATCGGGCGTCTTCAAGAGATGCGCGTGATAGCGGGGGAATTCGGCTTTTTGCGGCTTGAGGTTCTCGCGCGGTTGACGCTCGCGGATTTGTTCGTTGTGGAGCGCGCGGAGAAGGCGTCCGCCATATTGCCGAACCGCAGCGACCCCATCTTTCTCACGTCTCACGGTCCGTATCTCAGGGCACGACAATCGCTGACGGAGGCTCGCATTGCAGCACGATCCGGAAGGTTCCACCTCGCTAACCGACTTGCGAACGTTGCTTTGGACCACGCACGACGCTTCGAACTGGGTAGACTCGAGATTTCCGCGCTGCTCTGCACCGCCCTTGCCTACGCAGGGACAGAAAGGCCGACCATCGCCGAGCAGCGTGCGGCAGATGCGGTCGATATCGCCTCCCGCTCCGGGTGTTATCGCACGTTGCTTGATGAGCGGGAGTTTCTAGAGGCATTCGGGTCGATCTCGGCGCCGCTGTTGAACCTAATTCCGACCGAGTCGGAATTAGGGCACCGGGAGCCCGGGCCGGGCGACCGTAACGTTCGTTCGCCAAACGGCGAGATTTCTATTGTTCTTACAAGGAAGGAACTAGCGATGATTCAAAGAATCAAAGAAGGATTCTCAAATCGTGATATAGCTGAGAAGCATCGTATAAGTGAGGACACTGTTAAATGGCATATTCGCAATATATTTTTGAAGCTACAAGTCAAGAACAGGGTTCAAGCGCTTCTAAAAGCTGAACAGATCGGCATCCTGCGGTGAATATAATATTATCGCAGTATGATCATTCCGACCAATGCGCTTTTCTGGATGCAATGCCCCGCCGAATTTCCTCATGCCATGAACGGTCCGAAAATCACGCAAGCGAACACGCATCGCACCGATAGTGACTGGACGGAACAACAGGCGGAGACATTGTCGTAGGGCCGCCTACGGGGCCCGCGCACTGAGGAATAGCGCTCGCTACCATCCAATCGCATCACGCCAGATGTCATGTTACACCCTTGAGGTGCCCCGTGCTCTCGCACGGCGGAACTTACCATCGTCCAGCACCAGAGGAGCGGGGCCGTTCGCCAGAAGAGCGGCCGCGTTGCAAACTTGGTACCCCTCCGGTGAAGCTTTCAATTACCCACATCGTCGGTGCGTACCGATTGAGATGCCGAAGGCGATGTCATTGAGGCGGGTTAGGCCTCGCCAGACGACCATGTTTCCGGGCGGCGGGTCGTGGTTTCGGGCAAGGTAGCCGCCGAGCATTGCGATCTGGAGCAGATAGGTCGCGAGGGTTCTGCGGAGGATGCGCGGCTTGGTGCGCGCCGCGTCGATGGCGTCAAGGGTCGCAATTTCAGCAGAGGTGAGGACTGCCTCCGGCTCCGCCTCGGGATTTGCCCTTGCCGACATGGTGATGAAGAAGATGCGCCAACTGACCATCGCAACGAGGGCGAGGAACTTAGTCAGCCGCTCGGCGGTCTCAAGCCCTTGCCTCTTCGGCGCGGCAGCCCGATTTCATCATCTTATGGAACACCTCAACCTTCCAGCGCAGGGCATACCATTCGAGCTTTTCAACCGCGGTGGCGAGGTCATCGACAGGCAGATTGGTCACCAGCTTCCAGTCGATTGGAGGACGGTCTGCCGGCGGGTCGATCTCAAGGGCGTGGATATAGGTGAGTGGCTGAGGACTATATCGCTTCTGCTTGCCAATGGGCGGCAAGGTCTCGATGGCGGCAAACTTTACGTGGACGCACGCGGTCTCCCCCTGTCCGATCGTAACAAAATGGCGTCCCGCCCAGGGCGCGGTCGAGAGCTGGGTGAAGACCCGATGCGCCCTATCCTGCGGCTCGGCGCCGGCAGGCGCGGTGGCCAACCGATTGGTCTGCACCCGCACCACAAATCGAGTGCCGAGATCCTGCGCCAGACAAAAGAGTTCGTAGATGTCGCTCTCGCGGTCAGCCACATGTACGCAGCGTTCTGGAGTGCCGATGAGCGACATTGATTGGCGCAGGTTCTCTAGCCAAGCGATAGCTTTCCTTCGTCTCTATCTGTCCCTATCGGCACGCGGGTGGGGTTCACATGGCGCTTGAGTGCCTGGGTCCCCTTGAATTTCGTGCGTGTCCAGAACTTCGCCGCCGTCAGCCCGAGCGGCGTTCCGCTGATGGTCACGGCCAGGCTCGCGTGCATCAATACCCCGCACAAGGTCACCGTGTTGGGCTGACCTGCTTTATAGCCCCCGGCGTTGATGGTCTTGGTGAAGCCGACCTTGCCTGGCTGCGCGCGGCTGTAGATGAACTCGGTGGTGTCCTGCAGGATGAGGATTGGTCCCTCGCTCGCTCGCTACGGCGCCATGGGGAAGGCGCGCGTCGCGAGCGGCTCCGCTACCGCCGGGGAGCTACACCACCATCTGGGACACGACCCCGTCTGTCCGGCAGCCCCGCCGAAACGACTTCGTCGTCATGCCAGCCTGCGTCGCCGGCTACCGTGTTCCCGCTCATATGTGACCCTCCGCGAATCGGCGTCACAGACAGAATCACAGAAGATTCAATGGGGGCAAATCTCGTCCAGAGAGATGTGGGTAACTGAAAGCTTCACCGGAGGGGTACCAAACTTGGTGTCCCGAACCCGCATCGAATACCATTCGAGGATCGCCTTCGGACGAGGCGAGCGCCGCATATTCAACAATGATCGCGCGAATGCGGTCACTTGGGTCAAAGACGCTGCGGAGTGATCCCGATCGGGCCGGGGCATGAAGCAACTAATTGATAAGATCTTTGGCCTCCCTGGCCATTTTCCCCACCGCATCCAGTGCTTTGACAGCCGTCTCTCTGGCTGCCGCCGCCGCTTTCCGAGCCGCATCTCTCGCGGCTTCAGCAGCGTGCTTCGCGGCGTCCTTGCCAAACTCGGCCGCCTTTTGGACTGCTTCCTCGGCCTTCTGGGCTGCCTCCCCGGCAGCTTCAGAAGCTTTGTTGGCGGCTTCCGAGGTCGCCAACGCAGACGCAACCACGGCTGCGCGGAAGGTTTCGGCGGTCGCGTCCATAAGCGTCGTTTCCGCCTCGGCAAGTCGATCCTGGGCCGCCTTCAGGTTTGCCTGAAGGCGCGCGCGCAAGTCCGTGACCTTCTCTTCCGCTTGATCGGCGGTGGCATGCAAAAGCGCCTCGGCATCGGCGACGATAAGCTTCACATCAGCCATCAGTTTATCTTGGATCGTAGTGGGGCGGTTGGATTCGGACATGGGAAACCTCTCGATCAGCGATTTGAGGAAAAGTATAGATTTCTACGGGGCCTCTTCACCCAGCCTTGGCCGATTCCTCTTTGGCAGCTTCCTCGGCCTTTCGAGCCGCCTCCCTAGCGGCTAGGGCCGCCTTATCGGCGGCTTCGACGGCCTTTCGGGCGGCCTCCCTTGCCGCAGCCACAGTCTGGGCCGAGGCGTCCAGCCGGGCCTCAGCCGCTGTCTTGGCCGCGTCCGCCGTCCGGGCGGAAGCTTCTTCAGCCGCCTTCGCCGCAGTCCCTGCCGCCTCGGATGCGGCTTGCGCGGCGACTCGTGACTCCGCGCCCGCCTGGCGGTGGGCTTCTTTCGACTGACGGGCGGCAAGCGCGGCGGCGGTCTGCGCGTCCTGGGCCGCCTGCACCGCCGCAGCCCATGCTTCCGAGGAAGCTACGCTGACCGCCTTGCGCGTCCTTTCAGCATTGCGAGTCGCTGTCTCGACCGCCGCCTGCGTCGCCGTTCGCGCCTTCTCGGTGGTCGCCTTGGCGCTCAAGGCTGCCTTGTCGAATTCACTACGCGCACCTTCCGCAGCTTGTTTGGCGGCCTCCTCAGGCTTCTTGGCCTGACAGCCCGCGCTTGCGAAGACGCCGATCATCGCAGATACGGTCAGCAGCTTCTTGAGCATCATGGTCCTGCGTCTCCGGTGAATTCAGGGCTTTTTGCGTATCGGGTTTCGTCGTCACGGTCTTTGCGCCAAATCAAAAATAGCTGAGCGGGGGGAAGTCTTTCCCGCACAGTTCATTCACTGAGCGCAGCGCCTTTTGGGCGGCGCACTGCGTTCAGCTGGTAGAGGATGGGCACAACGAACACGGTCAGGGCCGTGGACACGAGCGTCCCGAAGATCAGCGAAATGGCGAGACCGCCGAAGACGGGATCGCTCACCATGATCGCCGACCCAAGGACGATGGCGAGGGTCGTCAGGATGATCGGGCGCAGCCGGACGGCGCCAGCCATGCGGACCGCCTCGTCCAACGTCATGCCCTGCTTCAAATTCTCCTGGATGAAATCGACAATCAGCAGCGAGTTTCGAATCACCACCCCCGACAGGGCGATGATCCCGATGATGGACGTGGCCGAGAAGTCGACCCCAAGAAGCCAGTGGCCCGGAAAGATTCCGATGATCCCGAGCGGAACGGAGGACATGACGATCATCGGAATCAGGAATGACCGATAATAGGCCACCAACAACAGATAGACCGCAGTCAGGGCGACGCCCAGGGCGACGATCATGTCGCGATAGATATCGAGGGTCATGCGCATCTCGCCATCCCACAGCAATTGATAGCCGTCGATGGTGTCGGGCGCCCGGGGGTTGAAACTCAGGTTGCCGGTCGTAAGCGGCTGCCCGTCGGGCCCGTTGATGCCGGAAAGGCGCCGGTTCAGATCGAGAACGGCATAGAGCGGTACGCTTTGCGACAACTCGCCCCCGACAAAGGCGACGCGTTCGTTATCCTTGCGCTGGATCGGCCGATCGGCGGTCGAAGATGAGACTTTCACCAGCTCGGACAAGGCCACGGGCTGACCCGACGTGTTGTTCACGAACAGGCCGTCCAGTTTTGTCGGATCGACGGCGTGTCGACGCGGGACATAGGCGCGAATATCGACCGGGTTGCGCTCGTCGGCCGGGTGCGCCCGCCCGACCAGGTCACCGCCATAGACGAGCCGCAGCAACTCGGCGATCTGCGCCACAGAAACGCCCGAGAGGGCGGCCTTTTCCCTGTCGGGCACCAGCACCTGCTCGACCACGTCGACAGGTTCGGTGTTCGAGATGTCCACCATGTCGAACGTCCTGGCGAACTCCGTCTCGACCTTGGTCGACAGGCGCCTCAGTCCCTCGGACTCTGGTCCGTATATCTCGGCCAGCACCGTCGCGCGCACCGGCGGCCCTGGAGGATCCTCGACCAGACGGACGCGCGCACCAGGGTAGCTGGCCCGGATCTCGTCCACCTTCGGCCGCATCGCCCGCACGATCTCTATGGAGCTCAGGCGCCGTGCATGCTTGTCGACGAGATTGACCCGGATCTCGGCGACATCGCCGCCCCGCCGGTCGGCGGTGCCCTGCAGCAGACCGTTGAAATCGACGACCCCCGATTGTCCGATCCAGCTTTGATAGTTGGTGACGTTCGGATTGGTGGAGAGCAAGCGGCCGATTTCACGGACCATTCGGTCGGTTTCCTCGACGGGGGTGGTTTCCGCCATGCTGATGACGATGTTGAAGGTGTTCTTGTTGTCCTTCGGCATGAAGCCGAGCGCGACACCGAGCGGCGAGACTGCGCCGCTGACGCCGGAAGGACGGATGAACTGCCAGGCGCCCTGGAGTGACGAAACGAGGATCAAGGCGAAGATGGCCAGGGCCAGCCCCCGACGGGCCCGTCGGTTGAATTGGAGCGGACCGATCAGGCGCAGATAGAGGCGCTGCATCCAATCGCGATGACCATGGCCGTGGCCATCGTCGGGCTCGCCACCATCAGCTGCGGGATGACGGCGGAGCCAGCGATTGGCCGCCCATGGCGTCACGATATAGGCCACGACGATCGAACCGGCCATGGCGATGGGGACGTTGTAGGCGACGGGATAGAAATAGTCCCCCGCCATGCCTGTCACGAGAAAGAGCGACCCGAACACCAGCATCACCGCCAAGGTGGCTAGATTGGTCGCGTTGCCAATCTCGTTGGTGGCCAGGATCGTCGCCTGTTGCTTGGTCAAGGATGAGGCGGAGTTATAGTGCCGGTGAATGTTCTCGATGACGACGATGGCCGCGTCGACCAGCAGGCCAAGGGCAAGGATGAGGGCAAAGAGCGTCACCCGGTTGATGGTGACGCCGCCGAAATAGTCCGCGGCGAGCGTGATCGAGAAGATCAGCGGCACGGTCAGCGTCACGATCAGCGCTTCACGCCAGCCCAGGAACAGCACCATGATCAGGCTCACCGTGAACAACGCGATGGCCAGATGCTCGATCAGAACATTGACGGCGGCGTCGGCCTTCTTCCCGTCATCGCGGGTCACGACGACATGGATACCCTTCGGCACAAAGGATTGCTGCATCCGATCTATTCGATCGACGACGCTCCTGGAGACGAGAACCGCATTGGCGCCCTTCTTCTTGGCGACGGCGATGGTCACCGCCGGCATTTCCCCCGTGCCCGCATGTCGGGCGCGCGTGTCGGCGGAACCGAAGGCGAACCGGCTCAGCGCCGTGATTTCGATGGGAGGGCCGTCGGTGACGATGGCGACGTCGCGCACATAGACCGGTCGGCTGGCGTGGACCCCGACGACCAGATCGCGCACGTCATCGACAGACGCGAACGCGCCGCGCAGCTGGACCGTCTCGACCTTGCCGTTGCGCAGTGGCCCGGATAGCGGTGTGGACAGGTTGTTGGCGGTGATGGCCGCATAGGCCTGCGGCAGCGCGATGGAGAAGGCGACAAGCCGTTCAGGATCGAAAGCGACGCCGATCTCCCGGTCACGGCCTCCGCGAACGCTGACGACGGAAACATCGGGCAGGCTTCGCAGACGCTCGGCCATGCGATCGGCGACGCGCTTGAGCCCATAGTCGTCATAGGCGTTGGACGCGAGCGTGACGGTGACAACTGGAACGTCGTCGGCATCCACCGCCCGGATCGTCGGAATCCCGGCGCCCGCCGGTAGGCGTTCGCGGTTCGCCATCACTCGATTGTAGAGTTTGACGAGGGAATCCTCCGGGGATTCCCCGACCTTGAATTGCACCTGCACCGCGCCCAGCGAATTGCGCGCGACGCCGTATGTATGGTCCACGCCGGACATCTCGCTGAGAATGCCTTCGAGAGGACCGACAATCAGCTGATCCACCTCTTGCGCCGAAGCACCCGGCAGCGCGACGGTGACAACCGCGCCAGGGACGACGATTTGCGGGTTCTCTTCGCGCGGTGTCAGCGCAACGGCGAAGACGCCAGCCATCAGGACGCCGACGATGAAGACGATCGTCAACTTGGATGTGATGAAGCTGCTGGCCAGCCGCCCCGCCAGATTCAGCCGAGGAACACTCATCGCGTTCGCGGCCCCTGAACCAATCTCGCGCCGTCACGCACAGAAGCATCGGCGCGAGCCAGGATCGTCTCGCCGCCCACCAGGCCCGAGGCGATCTCGACGTATCCGTCCGCCTCCTTGCCCGTCCGCAACCACCGGAAGGCGACGCGGCCGTCCTTCCCAACCACGAAAACACCGATCAGTCCCCCGCGCTCGACGATGGCGCTGGCCGGGACCCGGGGCGATTGCCTTCGGCCGGTCACGAGCCGGGCGCGGCCGAACATGCCCGGCATGAGACCGGGGTCCGGCGGCAGTGCGATATCCACCTCATAGCGCCGCGTTGTGGTATCGCCCGACGGTACGATGCCACGCACGACGCCGCTCAGGGTGCGGTCGCCGAGGCCGTCGAGGCGCACCTCGATCGGCGCATCGACGGCAATGCGCCGGACATCGGCTTCCGGCACAAACATCTTGAACAGCAGGCGGCGACGCGCCTCCACGGTGACGAGCGTGCGCCCGGGCGTCGCCAACTCTCCGGCTTGTCCGGACTGGGCGACAATAACCCCGTCGATCGGGCTGGCGATCGTGACATAAGACCGCTGGGCCTCGGCGGCGCCAAGCGCGGCCTGCGCCCTGGCGACCGTCGAGCGCGCGACGTCACGCCGCAAGCTGGCGCCACGGAACACATCTCTCGATATCGCACCCGTCTGCGCCAGCGGTTCCTGAGCGACGACATCCTCTTCGGCGTGGGCAAGGTCGGCCTGGGCGGCTGAAAGACCGGCGCGCGCTTGTCGTATCGCTTCATCGATCTCTCTGGCGTCGATCCGCGCCAGCACCTGGCCTCGCCGGACGGATTGGCCTTCATGAACGGCGATCAGGAGCACATAACCGGTGACGCGCGAGGAAATATCGACCCTGTCGTCCGATGTGACGGCGCCGGGAATGGCGTCGAAATCGGGCAGATCGGCGCGCTGGACCACTGTGGTCGGCAGACGCACCGCCGACGGTTCCCGATCGACTGTTTTCCCGTGTTCTCCGCAACCGGCCAGCATCGTCAGCGCCAGGCCAAGCGCCGGCAAGGTCCGCCTCTTCGCATGATCCCTAAAGGGCATCGGATTGGTCCTTGAGCGCGCGCTGCAGGGTGGAAAGAACATGTGCGGCGATGATTTTCGGATCGGCGTGATCAGCGTGGCCGCTGGACAGATATGGAAGAATGCGCGCCATCTGGACGTGCCCGATGATGAGGGCGATGACGGACGCCGTCGTCAGGGCTGAGTTCTTGTCAGGCGAATAGGCTGAGACGATCCCGTCAATCAGCGAGAACGGCTTGTCGAAGACCGCTCTCGAGAGGCGCGCGACTCTTTCCATATCGCCGTCGATCAACTCGCGCAGCATCAGTTGCGTAAATATCAGATCATTAAACAAGAGCGTCACGAACCACTCGACAAAAACCTGCAACTTATACTCCGGAGAAGAAGTCGTTTTGAACAAATCATCCAGAGGTGACATTCTTGTAACCAGGACATGCGCGAGCGTATCCTCGACCAGCTGCGCCTTGTCTCGAAAATGGTAGTATAGGTTAGCCTGTGTCATCGAGACTTCGGCGGCGACATCACGCATGGAGACGGCGGAATAACCGTCCGCCGCATAGAGCCGAGCGGCGGCATCGAGAATTGCGGTACGCGTGTCGGTCAATCCGACATCCCCTTGTTGAACGGCCGTTAAGTCGATAACTATCTGCCCGTCACAGCGTTGTCTAGGCCGCAGATTCGGTGTCGTCAGATTGGCTGGCGGTCCCGAGCCGAACCGAAGCCGGGATGTGACGCCGTTCAGCGGACCTCGCGCGCAAGTGTGCGGTCGCCAAGCAAAGAGATGCCCATGCGCACCTATTGGCTCTTCGCCCTGCTTCCTGTGCTGTCCGCCTGCACGGTCGGTCCCGACTATGTCGGCCCACCGGACAAGGGGATTTCATCCCGCTTCGTGCGCATGGGGGACACCGCCGTCATCGCAACGCCTCTCGTTGCCCGGTGGTGGGAGACGCTGGATGACCCTATCCTTGACGGAATTGAAGAGCGGGCGCTGCGTGCAAATCCGAACATGGCGGCTTCCCAGGCCCGCTTGCGTCAAGCGCGCGCCATGCTGCGCATCGAGCGAGCCAACGCGGCGCCGAACGTCGTCGCCGGTGCGCTGGCTGGCCATGGCCGCGTTCCAGAGAGCGGCTCCGGCGCTGCCGGCGCCATGATCCCGGCTCTGGTCGGAACCGAGGAGAGTTCCTTTGATCTATATACCGCCGCCTTCGACGCCAGCTGGGAGATCGACCTGTTCGGCGGGAGGCGGCGCAGCAGCGAAGCCGCGACAGCGACCGCGCAAGCCGCTGAGGCCACTTTGGCTGACGCGCAGGTGAGCCTGACCGCCGAGGTCGCCCATGCCTATATCGGCCTTCGAGCCACACAGACGCGGATCGCGTTGGCGCGACGGTCGGTGGAACTCCAGCAGCAGATGCTCGACCTCACGCGCCAGCAGTTCGAAAGGGGCGTCGCTTCCGCGCTCGATGTCGAACGGCTCAGCATGCAGTTCGAGACCGCCAATGCCAGGATGGCGCCACTCGTGGCCCAGGCCGAGGGCTATATGAACGCCCTCGCCTTGCTCTGCGGAGAGCAGCCGGGCGCCCTTGATGCAATGCTCGATCCGCCCCGCCCGGCGCCGCTGCCGCCCGCCGCCTTTGCCATCGGCGATCCGGAAGCCATGCTCAGGCGGAGGCCCGACGTGCGCGCCGCTGAGCGCCGGCTCGCCGCCGATACCGCTCGGATAGGGGTCGCGGAAGCCGCCAGGTTTCCGCGACTCAGTTGGATGGGCGTCATCGGGATCGGCGGTACGCAACCTTCCGACTTGACGCATCTCGATGATTTCGTCGCGTTGGGCGCTCCGACATTGCAGTGGAGCATACTCAGTTTTGGTCGCGTGCAAGGGCAGATCAGGCAGCGCGAGTCGGCGCGTGACGAAGCCGAAACCCTGTATGACGCGGCGGTCCTCGGGGCATTACGAGACGCGGAAGACGCCTTGGCGCGGTTCCGAGCCGGTCGTGCAACCGTCGCGATTCTCGCGCGGGCGAAGGCGTCCGCCGATCGGTCAGCCAATTTGACGCAGCAGAACTACCGAGCCGGCAGGGCATCGCTCATCGATGCGCTCGGCGCAGAGCGACATCGGATCGATGCTGAGGACGGTCTCTCCGCGGCCACGGCCGGTTTGACGGCAGACTATGTCGCGCTTCAGAAGGCGCTGGGCCTCGGATGGCTCGACGGGGGAGTATCTGCCGGCTGAACACAGGGCTCGATGCAAGTCGCGGCGAGGATCGCTATCACCTCCGTCGCCATTGGTAACCTTGGGCATAATCTTTCGGCACGTCGATCATGTTGGGCGCTCATAGCTCACGAGCGCCGGTTCGATCAATATGCTCGGGAAGGCGCCGGCGGGCGACGGTCGTGGCCCGGCTCGTCGACCTCGAATGGCGTTTCAACGACGCGGCCGTCGACATGTTCGACAACATGGTGGGCTCGCTGACTCGCCAGGGGTCGTCGCAGCGCCGAGCGGAAATATCAGGCCAGCAGTCGCGAGGTCGCTCAGCTCATGCGGCTGTTCAGCGGCGTCATCGAGGCCGTCGATCAGGCGCTGGCGGCTGGCGGCGACGCCATCGACCGGTTCGAAGCCCAGGTGGGCTGGGCTAAGCTCCTCGAGGCCAAACCGAAAGTCGCTGCACTGGCCACCTTCGCAGCCGAGGATCTTCTGGTCAGCGCGGCGGATCGCTACGGGGTGCTCCTACGATTTGCGTCGACGTTCTTTGAGCATGAGCGATTCAAAGCCGGGACCGCCGCCGCGCCGCCGCTGAAATCGCTGGCCATCCTGCGGGACCTCAATAGGACAGGCCGGTGCGAAATCCCCGCCGATGCGCCCCTCCCGTTCGCTTCAAAGCGCTGGAAGCAGCTGGTGAAGCCTGGGCGCGGCTAGATTTCCAGGCGCCTTTAGGAGACTGCGGCACTCGCGACCTTGCACGACCGCCTCAAATCCGGCGATGCCTGGGTCAAGGGCTCGCGGGCCTACAGGCGGTTCGGTGACTATCTGCTTCCCAAGGACGAGGTCGCCGCCGAAGCCAAAGATCTGCCGGTGAACGTCGAGCTCAGCGGCTATTTGGCGGAACGGGCAAGCTTGCTTGATCAACGGCTGGTCGGCTTCGCGCGGCTCCTGCGCCGGCCGCGGATTAAGCGCGGGCATTAAAGACGATAATCGCACATCAGGCACTTTTTATATAAATAAGGTGCTTGACCCGAGCGCGTGAGGGTCTCAATCGTGGGGTAGCCCGGCATTCGCGGGCGTTCGGCATCAGGAAGGGGTCACGCCATAGAACGGGCAGGAAAACACGCTAAGCGGACAAACCATGAACGTTGCGCCTGCCGCGTTGGCGTCGAATGTATTATAGTGGTCAACTGACCGACCGGCGGGTGTTCGATAGGCCGAAACAAAATCAGCCGGTCATCCGTGCAAAATGACCTCAGCGCGGGCCGCCTGCTCGCCGAGCCAGTCCACGAAGGCCGCAACCACGGGTCTCGTGAGGGCGCTGGGGCTCGCCACGGCGGCGTAGACGGCTCCGGTTGCCCAGGCTGGCGCCGGCGCGACGAGACGCCCGGATGCGAGATCCGCCGCGACGAAAAGATCCGGCAGGAGGGCCAGGCCCGCCCCCGCTCGGGCCGCCTCCAGTAACATGAAAAAATGCTCGAGTTCGAGCCTCATGGGCGGGACGTCGCCGGGAATCTCAACCCCTGTCGCCTGCGCATAGGCGCGCCAGGCGTCGGCGCGGGTCGTGTGCGCTAGCCGCGGCGATCGCCAGATATTCGCCGGCTGGTCCAATCCATAGGCCTCGGCGAAGGCGGGCGAGCAGACCGGCGTCATCGTTTCCTTGGCCAGACGGCGCACGGACAACGATCGCCAGCCGCCGCGCCCCCAGGTCAGGACCACGTCGACCGTAGATGGATCCCAGTTGACCGGATCCTTGTGGGCGTCCGCAAAATCCGCGTCGATTATGACCATCGACACGGCGACAGCTGGGTGGGCTGCCAGGAAGCTCGGTATTCTGGGTGCGAGCCACAGCCCTCCGATGGATGGCAAAGCGCCGACGCGGATTGAACCGGCGATGGAACCGCTAAGATCCGCCCGCATGCGCTCGATCAGGTGCATGGCCTCGCCGGCGGCTTCGGCGAGGCGTAACCCATCACCCGTTATCGCGATGGCGCGACCGCGGCGGGAGAACAGCGCGACGCCTAATCCGCGTTCCAGCGTAGTGATGCGACGCGACAGCGCACTCTGCGTCACGCCCAATTCTCGCGCCGCTCGGGTGAGGCTTCCGAGCCTGGCCGCCGCCTCGAAAGCCGGGAGAGCGGAGAGCACCTGAGCATCGCTCAGGTTCTGCAATGGATCGCTTTTCATGAGTTTTGGTCATGTATGACTGAATAGACACGAGCTATATCATGCGCTTTGACCAGCCTAAAGCTTACCGCGCAAATCCAAATCGAGTGAGTTCATGCGCCCATTCCATCTCGCGTTCACCGTCCATAACCTGGCTGTTGCGCGCGCCTTCTATGGGGAGCTGCTGGGTTGCCCCGAGGGGCGCAGCGCCGAGACCTGGGTCGATTTCGATCTCTATGGCCACCAGATCGTGGCTCATCTGGACCCGGACAAGACTTTGGCGGAGGTCCACAACCCTGTTGATGGTCACGACGTGCCGGTCCCCCACTTCGGCGTGGTGCTGGAGATGGGGCCGTGGGAGGCGCTGGCCGAGCGTCTGACGGCGGCCAGCGTCCACTTTCTCATCGAGCCCCACGTGCGATTCAAAGGCCAACCGGGCGAACAGGCGACGCTGTTCTTCCTGGACCCATCCGGCAATGCGCTGGAGTTCAAGGCATTCGGCAGCGATGCCGCCTTGTTCGCGACCTAGGCCCTGGCGGAAAGGCATGACTATGGAAATCCTCCGAACCAAAGCGTCCGAATCCGGGAGAGACCAAGACGTCCTCGTCATCGGCGTCGCCCAGATTGCGCCGGTGTGGTTCAAGCGGACCCGGACCCTTGAAAAAGCATGCGCCGCTGCGGAGCTGGCGGCGGCGCAGGGATGCCGTCTTGTCGTCTTCGGCGAAGCCCTGGCCCCCGGCTATCCGTTCTGGATCGAGCGAACGGACGGCGCCCGTTTCGACAACCCAAAGCAGAAGGCGATATTCGCCGAGTATCTCGATCAGGGCGTGGTGATCGAGCGCGGCGATCTCGAACCGCTCCAGGCGGTCGCCCGGCAGCATGGCTTGTCGATCTATATCGGCGTGATGGAGCGCGCGCCCGACCGGGGCGGCCACAGCCTTTATTGCAGCCTCGTCTATATCGACGCCGAAGGCCGCATCGGCTCGGTTCACCGCAAACTGCAGCCGACCTACGAAGAGCGTATGGCATGGGCTCAGGGCGACGGCCATGGCTTGCGCGTGCACGATCTTGCGCCTTTTCGCGTGGGCGGCCTGAACTGCTTCGAAAACTGGATGCCGCTCTCGCGGGCCGCCCTTTATGCGCAGGGCGAAGACCTGCACATCGCAGCGTGGCCAGGCGGCCTACACAACACCCAGGACCTGACCCGCTTCATCGCCCGCGAAGCCCGGGGATTTGTCGTGTCGGTGTCAGGCCTGATGCGACCCCAGGACTTTCCCGCCGACACCCCGGCGCTGGCGGAGATACTGGCCAACAGCGGGCCGTTTCTGGCCAATGGCGGATCGGCCATCGCCCTTCCGGATGGTCGCTTCCTGGTCGAGCCCATCATTGACCGCGAGGTGCTAATCGTCGCCGAATTGGACCACGCGCTGGTGCGCGGGGAACGGCAGAACTTCGATCTCGCCGGGCATTATGGCCGGCCAGATGTGACCCGCCTCACCGTTGACCGTCGTCGTCAACGGATAGCGGACTTTCTTGACGAGGGTGACATCTGATCCGGTGTGCTCGGCACGGGTGAGCCACCAGTTCATTTTTGGCCTCATAGACATCGCCCATTCATTTGGTCGAACGAAGAAAGGCCTCAACGTCGTACCGCTCCCTTTAGCGTTTTCGGGTGTACCCGAAAAAGCCGGGCGACCTCGGAAGCCGGCCGATCATCCTGCAGCATTTTCTCCGCCTCCCTGATCTGGGCGCCGGTTAGCTTCGGCGGTCGCCCGAGGTGGCGACCGGCGCGCTTGGCCGCATCGATGCCGCCGCGCTGGCGCTCGCGCGTTTGCTCCCGCTCCAGTTCGGCCAGGGCCGCAAAGGTCTGAGCGATGAAGCGGCCGATTGGGGCGGAATAGTCGAGCCACGGCATATCCAGAATCCGGACGAGGACGCCTCGCCTCTGCTGCTCGTCGAGAAGGACAACTAATTCGCCGGCGCGGCGACCGAGCCGATCCAGGCTCTTCACGACAAGTTCGTCGCCGGCCGTCAAACGCGCCAGCAGAGCGATCAGCCGGTTTCGCGCTTTCACCCCGCTTTCGATCTCCTCGATGACCTCGGCGCAGCCGGCGTCGGCCAGCGCCGCGCGCTGGCGGTCGAGGTTCTGGTCGTCGGTCGAAATCCGGGCGTAGCCGTAACGCATTTTTGTCTAGGACCTTTCGTCCATGACAATGCACTGAATTTGTTAGCGCCGGGAAGAGTGGAAAAAAGGTGGACCTTTTTTCCACCTGTGGACGGCGCGCGAGTTACGGTTCTGGCACCAAAACCTCAACGCAACTGGATTGGGACCGCCTGCCATGCCGCGCCGCCATGTCATCACCGATGCCCAGTTTGACCGCTTGCTCGCCTTGCCCACGGAGGAGGCTGACCTCATTCGATACTACACGCTCAGCCAGGAGGATCTGGGCGTGATCGCCCGACGTCGTCGGCCGCAGAACCGCCTTGGCTTCGCGCTTCAACTCCGCGCCCTTCGCTATCCCGACCGACTTATCCGCCCAGGTGAAACCGTGCCGATGGAAGTCGCGCGCTTTCTCGGCGAGCAGCTCGATGTCGATCCCGCCGCGATCGGCGACTATGCGACACGTCCCCAGACCCGATACGATCAACTCGACACATTGCGGGAGCTCTTCGGATTTCGGGGTTTTGCCCAGCCCGATCATCGGACGCTGTCAAAATGGCTGCTGCCGATCGCCATGACGACGGTGAAGCCGGTTTCGGTTGCTGAGGCGCTCATGGTCGAGCTGCGGCGGCAAGGGATCGCAGCGCCCGGCGTCACCGTCATTGAAAGAATGGTGGCGACGGCGATGCTCGGCGCGGAACGGATGGTCGCGGAACAACTTACCAGTGACCTGTCGGAATCCCAGCGCAGGTCCTTGGACGCTCTTCTGAACATCCACGACGAAACCGCGCTCAGCACCTTGGCATGGGCGCGTCAGTCACCCGGCGCCCCAAGCTTTCGGTCCTTGGCGCGCCTGATTGAACAGCTTGATCATCTGCGCCAGATCAAGCTCGAACCCGACGTCAGGGCGGCCATTCATCCAGACCGGGTAAAGCAGCTTGCGCAGGAGGGCACGCGCCTGACAGCTCAACATCTTAGGGCGCTGTCGCCAGCCCGGCGTCGCGCCACCCTGTTGGTGACCGTGCTCGAAACGACGGAGCGCCTGACTGATGACACCATTGGCGTCTTTGATCGTCTGATCGGTCGGCTGTTTCGCCGCGCGGAACGGCGGGCCTCGACAGAACTGCAGCGCAACGCGCGGACCATCAATGAGAAGGTTCGATTGCTCACCAAGATCGGTGGGGCTCTGATCGACGCCAAGGAATCCGGGCAAGATCCGTTCGACGCGATGGCGAAGGTCATGCCTTGGGACGAGTTCGTCGATATGATCAAGGAGGCGAAGACCCTCGTTCGGCCTGATGGACCGGACTATCTGGCGCTAGCGGAACGCAGCCGTGGCCTCCTGCGTCGGATCGGGCCGCTGTTCCTGGGGTCCTTCACGTTTCAGGGCGTTGCCGCCGTCAGCAGCCTGGTTCGTGCGATCGAGATGCTGCGCTCCTTCTACGCTGGCAATCGGCGCACTCTGCCCAAAGATCTCCCGACCGGGTTTATCCGCCGCGGATGGCGCCAGGCCGTGATGCCGGGCGGGAAGATCGACGGGGCGGTCTACGAGCTTTGTTTCTTCGCCGAATTACGGGATCGACTCCGTGCCGGCGATATCTGGGTCACCGGCAGCCGACAGTATCGCGCCGTCGAGGACCAGCTCATCGCAAAGCCGCTGTTCGCAGCGATGAAGGAGGCTGGCCCGCTGCCCATCTCGGTGCCGCCCGATTGCGCCAGCTACCTGCAACAGCGGTGGGATCTTCTCAATGAACGGCTGCAGTTGGTCGCCGGCAAGGCAGCAAAGGATCAGCTGGAAGATGTTCGACTGAGCGGCTCATCGCTCAAAATCACCCCACTCCAAGCCGTGACGCCGGAGGCGGCCGAACGTCTCGCCGACCGCTTGTGTGGGCTTCTGCCCAAGGTCCGCATCACCGACCTGCTCAGCGAGGTCGCGGGATGGACCGGCTTTAGTGAGTGCTTCACCCATCTTCGATCCGGCCTTCCATTCGAGGATCGCAGGGTGATCCTAACCACGGTACTGGCCGACGCCACCAATCTGGGCCTGACTGGCATGGCTGAGGCCTGCTCGGTCGCAACCTACAAACAGCTGGTGTGGACCGCCGGCTGGCATCTGCGCGAAGAAACCTACGGCCGCGCACTTGCGCGGATTGTAGCCGCACAACAGGCTGATCCGCTGGCCTCCACGTTCGGCGAGGCCACCACCTCAAGCTCGGATGGCCAGCACTTTCCCCTGGGTGGGCGCGGAGAATCCACAGGAGCCGTCAACCCGCACAAGGGGAGCGGCCCGGCGATCAGCTTCTATACCCACATCTCTGGCCGCTACGCGCCCTACTATAGCAAGCCGATCTCGGTCGCGGATGGCGAAGCGCTCCATGTCCTGGACGGTCTGCTTTACCACGGTGCCGACCTGAGCGCCGCCGTCCACCACACCGACGGCGGCGGCGTTTCCGACCATGTATTCGCGCTCTGCCACCTCCTGGGCTTTCGCTTCGCGCCGCGCATCCCCAATCTCCATGACCGTCGGCTCTATACCTTTGGAGCCGCCGCCCAATGGCCAGCGCTGGAGCCTTTCATCGCGGGCCGGATCGACGAGGCGCTAATCCGGGCTCATTGGGACGACATCCTCCGATTGGCGACATCGGTCAGAATCGGCGCCGTGGCGGCGTCGCTGATGTTGCGGCGGCTGGGTTCCTATCCACGCCAGAACGGCCTTGCCCTGGCGCTTCGCGAGGTCGGCCGGATCGAGCGGACCCTATTCACGCTCGATTGGTTGCAGGATCCGGCGCTGCGACGCCAGGCCACGGCGGAATTGAACAAAGGCGAGTCCCGCAACGCGCTCGCCCGCGCCGTTTGCTTCCATCGCCTCGGCCGGGTCCGTGACCGTACCCGCGAAACTCAACAGCACCGGGCCAGTGGGCTCAACCTGGTCGTGGCGGCGATCATTCTGTGGAACACCGTCTATCTCGGGCGCGCCGTTGAAACGCTGCGTCGCCAGGGCGAGATCATTCCGGACAATCTGCTGGGCCACCTGGCACCCCTGGGCTGGCAGCATGTCAACCTCACCGGGGACTATCTTTGGGGGGCAGCAGCCAGTCCGGGGCCCGCTGAATTCAGGGAACTCCGGACGGTGATCGAGGGCCTCGCAGCCTAACGTTCACCATTTGTCCGCTTAGCGCGGTTTTCTGCCCGTTCTATGGCGTCACCCCTACAGGGGCCCCGTAGTCCAGGGCCCGGCTGGTGGGCGGCGCCAAGGTGGAGACATGGCCCAGGGCGTTTTCTGCGCCGAACCGGCATCCACTTCGGCGGAAAACGCTCGAGCGCCGCATAGCGCACGTCCAACACCACCGCGCCCGTGCCCGCCGCCCGCCCGAACGGCCGCTCGCCAAGCCCCAACGCCTGAAGCACCGCCAGGCCCGTCGGCTGGATCATCAGTCCCGACCCGAGGGGCTGGGCGGCCGCGAAGCGCTCATAGACGGTGACCTCATGGCCATCCCGGGCCAGCAGCAGCGCCGCCGCCATCCACGCCGGCCCGCATCCCGCCACCGCGATCTTCAAAGGATCATTCCCACCCTGCACGACGCCCGCAAGGTTGCGGTGCGCCGCCCGCTCGCGCAATCGTGCCCCACGGCCCTTCTCTTCATCACCCACCCCGAAGTCGTGGTCGACTCGGCCGTCCCGGTTCCCAACTGTGGCCTTTCCGACAAGGGCCGCGCCCGCATGGCGGCCTTCGCGGCGCCGGACACCACGGCGAACGTCAAGGCCGTCTGGTCCAGCGGCGCGGCCAAGGCGCTTAAGGCCGCCGCCATCCTGGCCGGCCACCTTGGGCTGACGCTGCGGGTGGACGAGGCCCCGCACGAGAACGACCGCTCGGCCACCGGCTTCCTGCCTCCCGACCAATTCGAAAACCTCGCCGACGCCTTCTTCGCGTCACCGCAGGACAGCGTCCGCGGCTGGGAGCGGGCGATAGACGCGCAAGGACGCGTGGTGGCGGTGCTCGAACGCTGCCTCGCCGCCGCGCCCTCGGAGGGCGACATGGCCGTCGTCGCCCCACGGCGGCGTCGGAACCCTGGCCCTCCGCCGCAATCTGGGCGTGGCCATCGACCGGTCCTACGACCAGCCCTTCCAGGGCCACTACTGGACCTTGGACGGCGGCCGGGCTCTGCACCGGTGGAAGAGCATCGCGGCGCGGTGGGCTAGTGCTGCGCTTCCGGCAGCCGCACCACCATCCCCGCCAGCTCGTCGCGGACGGTGATCTGGCAGGCCAGGCGCGAGTTGGCCTCCACATGCTCGGCGAACTCCAGCATGGAGTCCTCCATGGCCGTGCGCGGGCCGACCTTGGGCAGCCAGGCGGCATCCACATAGATGTGACAGGTGGCGCAGGCGCAGGCGCCGCCGCAGTCTCCGTCGATGCCGGGGATGTTGTTTGCCACCGCCCCCTGCATGAGGTTGACGCCGGTCTTCAGGTCGACGGCGCGCTCGCCCCCGTCGAACATCACATAGGTAATCTTGGTCATGGAATTCTTGAGGCTCGACTGAAACTTACGCGGGGATGCGGACAAGCAGGTTGAGGTAGCCTTTCACGAACGGCGAAGGCACGCGCTCGGGCTCGGCCATCACCTCGATGCGGTCGAAGCGGGCCAGGATCTCTTCCCAGATGATCTTCAGCTGCAGCTCGGCCAGGCGGTTGCCCACGCAGCGGTGGATGCCGAAGCCGAAGGACATGTGCTGCCGGGGCCGTTCGCGGTCGATGATGTACTCGTCCGGCCGCTCGATCACCGTCTCGTCGCGGTTGCCCGAGACGTACCACATGATCACCTTGTCGCCCTTTTTGATGGTCTGGCCTGAGAGCTCGAAGTCCTCCAGGGCCGTGCGGCGCATGTGGGCCAGCGGCGTCTGCCAGCGGATGGTCTCGGAGACCATGGAGGGGATGAGGTCCGGGTTGGCCTTCAGCTTGGCGAACTCGTCGGGGTTCCGGTGCATGGCCAGCACGCTGCCGCTGATCGAGTTGCGGGTCGTGTCGTTGCCGCCCACGATCAGCAGGATGAGGTTCCCCAGATACTCCTCCGGACTCATGTTGCGGGTGGATTCCCCGTGCGCCAGCATGGAGATGAGGTCGCCCCCCGGCGGCGCGTTGACCCGCTCGTTCCACAGACGCGTGAAGTAGCCCAGGCACTCCATGAGGATCGAAAGCTTCTCCTCCTCGGTCTCCACCAGCATGCCCGGCGCCGGGATGGTGGTGGCGATGTCCGACCAGTAGGTCAGCTTGCGGCGGTCCTCGAAGGGGAAGTCGAACAGGGTCGCCAGCATCTGGGTGGTCAGCTCGATCGACACCCGGTCTACCCAGTCGAAGGTCTCGCCCCGCGGCAGGCCGTCCAGGATCTGCTGCACCCGGCCGCGGATCAGCGGCTCCATGGTCGCGAGATTCATCGGCGAGACGATGGGGCTGACCACCTTGCGCTGGGCGTCGTGCTTGGGCGGGTCCATGGCGATGAACATCGGCAGGCGCAGCTCGGCGCCCTGGTCGATGATAGCGATGCCGCCCAACGCCGCCTCCGACGAGAACACCTGGTGATTGGTGTCGACCGCCATGATGTCGTTGTACTTGGTGATCGACCAGTAGGGCCCGAACAAGGACGCCTTGCAGTAGTGGACCGGGGCCTCCTTCCGCAGGCGCGCGAAATAGGGCCAGTGGCTGTCGGCGGCCCACAGGGCCGGGTTGGAGACGTCGATATCCTCCAGAGCGATTGAGGTCGCGTCCTCGATAGGCGCGCCGGCGTTGCCGTCAGCCATGGTCTTCCTCCCTCTGAACCGACGGCCCGTGCGTCGATGGATTGCCGGACCTTGCCTCCTTTCTAAGTCCGCTTCCCGGTCCACGGCGAGAACACCGTGCGCCGAAGAGTTGGCATTTTGCGCCACAGGGCGCAGGGTGCTCCCCCATGACGCCGCCCAAGCCCCCGCCGACTGCTCCGGCCCCTGCCCCCGCCCCCAGCGGCCTCATGCCCGCCGGCTACTTCCGCCTGCTCCAGCGCAGCTTCGGCGACAGCGATCCCCGCCGCCGCGCTCTGCTGGCGGGCCTGGAGGCGGCCGACACCCCATCCTCTGTCGCCACTGCCGCCGAGGTCGATGTCGAGAGCCAGCTTCGCCAGCTGGACAATCTCGACGCCCTCCTGGGCGAGGGCTGGGTCTTCTGTCGCCCCGAGGTCTGGAGCCACGCCTCCCACGGCGCCTTAGGGGTCGCCGCCCTCACCGCGCCGGACCTGGAGGGCGCCATGCAGATCGTCGCCGCCTATGGCCGGGTGCGCGCCCCCGTGATCGACTTCGCCGCCCGCCGCGGTCGCCGGGGCCTGACCCTGGCCATGCGCTACGTGGCCGAGCTGTCGCCCGCCCGGCAGCGCAACCTGGCCCAATCCTCCCTCTCCGGCGTCGTCTCCCTGGTCGCCGTCATCATCGGGGCCGCCCCTGCCGGACTCCTGGTCGCCTTCCGGGACCCCGAGCCGACCTACGCCGAGGACGCCCGCCGCGCCCTCCTCTGCGCCGTCGCCTGGAACGGGGCCGCTGACAGCGTCTTCATCCCCGCCGCCCTCCTGCTCACCCCCTCCCCCTTCGCTGACCCGTCCCTGCACGCCCGCGCCCGCGAGGAACTGGAGACCGCCCTGGCCCGGCTGGAACGACCAGGCGACCTGCGCCCGCGCCTGGAGCGCCTGCTGGTCTCCCACCCCGCCGGCCGCCTGACCGCCTCCGCCGCCGCCCGCGCCCTGGGCGTCTCCCGCCGCACCCTGGTGCGCCGCCTGGCCATGGCCGGAGCCGGCTACCGCGCCCTCCTCGACGCCGAGCTCCGCCGCCGCGCGGCCGGACTGCTAGACGCGGGCGAACTTTCCCACGCCAAGATCGCCGAGCGCCTGGGCTATGCCGAGCCCACCAGCTTCAGCCGCGCCTGCCGCCGCTGGTTCGGCCGCGCCTGAGTGTGTACCCGAAAAGAAGTTGGGTGATATCAGTGACTTGTGATTCATTTCGTGTTGCGAAGCATCAACGGAGCGTCACATGTGGATCGACACCACCCGAAGGAAGCAAGCCCGCAAAGGCCTGCGGTATTCAAGCGATCAGACGGACGCGGAATGGTCGGTTCTGGAGCCGCTTCTTCCGGCGGTCTCGCGGCTTGGCCGGCCGCTGAAATGGCCGCGGCGGGCGGATCCTGAACGGGATGCTCTACATGCCGCGCAGCGGTCATCCGCACGTCCACTGCATCGTCCCTGGCGGCAGGGTCTCCGCCGACGGCAAGCGCTGGGTGGCCTGCCGCAAGGGCTTCTTCCTGCCGGTGCGGGTGCTCTCACGGCTCTTCCTGGAGAAGCTCGCCGCCGCCCATGTTCGACGCCCTGGTCACGCCGGTTAACCGTCCGGAATGCGGTCCGGGAATCGTTTGATCGCCAACCCGAAAGGCGTTGATGGGAAGCGCTAGGCGACATCAAAGCGTGCAACCTGCGCACCGTGGCTTCGCCACCAAATGCACTTGGTGGGCGGTGAGGGGGACGACCGTCTACGGGATGGCGTTGACGCGTTAAATCTGATGCAAGGGAGTTGGCCTATACTGCCAGTATGGCCCAAATCTCACCGGTTCGAACCGAGGCAGCGCAACGCAGGCGAACATCCCGGCAGCGTTGCCTATTCGCCTGCCGGATCGTCTTTGGGCCTGAGGCCTTCACCCTTGATGGAATGATCCGCGACGTAAGCGACAGCGGAGCTCGCATTCGTCTCCCTTCCCCCATGCCTCTGCCCAAGTCCTTTCGAGTAATCTTGCGAGACGGAGTGTGCCAGGAGACCGAAACCGTCTGGCGACGTGGCCAGGAACTGGGAGTGCGGTTTCTGGTGCCCGTCGATCTACAGGACCCGACGGATGCTTCGGTCAGAATGTTGAGACGCCTGTGGGCGGAGATGGCGGGTCGCGCGAACGACATGACCGCGCCATCGATATGGGGCCTTGATCACCTCACTTGCGTCAAACAAGCAGACTAAGGTCGCGGCCTTCTGAGGGGTGAGTCTGGCTGGTGTCCACCCGGTTCCTAGGTCGCTGGCCACCTCGGTCTGCGCGACCCGAGATGGCGGGCCATGACGGACGCCTGCTCTGGGGCGCCGAATCAACAGCCCACAGAACTCGGGCTTCCGCCCTCAAATGGCCGCTTACGCGGCGGAAATAGTCAAAATCTTCGAAAGAGAGCGCCATCGCGCGCCGACCTGATGGGTCGTCGGAGTGATCCCGCAGCCGCGTCTGCCGGCACAACTCTAAATCACATAATTAAGCACATAGAGGGCTTTTTAGGTAATAAAAGGCCTTGACCGACTGTCTGCACCAACCCACGGTTGGTCGGCCCGGCCTTCACGGGCTGTCGAGACGGAAGGATCCAGCGATGAGACCCATTTCCAGAAATCGTCGTGGGATCACTTTTGGTCACCCGATGGCGGCCGTTCTGCTGCTCGCCGTCGGGGCGGCCCTCGTGGTGGCGGAACCCGCCTGGGCGGCCGGCGGCGGTACGGCCATGCCTTGGGAAGGGCCGCTGACCACGATCATGAATTCGCTCGCCGGACCGGTGGCCAAGGCGATCGGCGTGATCGCCATCGTCATCACTGGGCTTGGCTTTGCCTTCGCAGAGGGCGGGTCGGCCATGCGCAAAGGCATCGGGATCGTGTTCGGCCTGGCCATCGCGTTCACCGCGACGACCTTCGTGACCAGCTTCTTCAACCTGACCGCCGGCGCGGTGTTTTAGGGTGGCGGGGTCACGGATCGAGGGCTTTGAGATCGGCTTCCACAGTTCGCTGTCCGAGCCGGTGACGATTGGCGGCGTGCCCCGGATGATCGCGGTGTTGAACGGCACCGTGACCGCGACCCTCGCCCTGGGGCTCCAAGTCCCGATGATCGGCATCCCCTTGGGCCTTGCGGTCCACGTCTGCGCCTACTGGCTGACCAAACGCGACCCCTACTTCTTCGACGTGCTCGGCCGCCACATCCGGCAAAAACCCTACTGGGACGCCTGATGGCCCGCCGCCTGCCTTCGTTGGGGAGGCCCGCGCGTTTCGGCTCCCCTCCCCCCTTTGTCCTGTCTCCACGGCGCCAGCCCGAAGCTGGCACTCGGCTTTCTCGGAGGAGGCTTCACTTTGCTCTATTTGAAGGAATACCGCCCGAAGGCTGAGCGCCTGTTCGACCATCTGCCCTGGGTCGCGTTGATCGGCCCCGGCCTCGTCCTGAACAAGGACGGTAGCTTCCAGAAGACCCTCAGCTTTCGAGGCCCGGACCTCGCCAGCTCGACGGATGCCAGCCTTGTGGCGATCCGCGCCCAGCTCAACAACGCCCTTCGCCGTCTCGGCTCGCGCTGGTGTTTGCACATCGAGGCGCTCCGGGCAGCCTCCCAGGACTATTCGGCCGGCGAGTTTCCCGATCCGGTGTCCGACCTCATCGACGATGAACGGCGCGTGGCGTTCGAGGCGGAGGAGCGGCACTTCGAGAGCCGCTATTTCCTCACCCTCACCTACCTGCCGCCCGAGGAGGCGATCAGCACCGCCGAGGGCCTTCTGCTGGAGAACGCGCCATCGGGCCGCGGCGCCGCGGGGATGTATCGCGCGGCCCTCAATGACTTCCTCGGCACGGTTCGCCAAGTCGTCGATATCCTGACTGCCATCATGCCTCGCATCCGGGAGCTCTCGGACGATGAGACGCTCACCTATTTGCACGGGTGCGTTTCGACCAAGCCCCACTACGTGCGCACCCCCGAAACGCCGGCCTATCTCGACGCCTTCCTCACCGACGATGACTTCCAGGGCGGGCTTTTTCCCAGGCTCGGGAAGAGCTTCATCCGCACGATTTCGGTGCGCGCCTACCCGACGACCTCGTCCCCCGGACTGCTCGACCGCCTCAACGAGCTGGGCGTCGGCTATCGCTGGGTGTGCCGCTATCTGCCGCTCGACAAGGAAGACGCCAGGCGGGCCGTGACCACGCTGCGCAAACGCTGGTTCGCCAAGCGTAAGGGGGTGATGGCCCTGCTCAAGGAGGCCATCACCCACGAGCCCTCCCAACTGGAAGACCCGGACGCGGCCGCCAAGACTGACGACGCTGACGCGGCGTTGGCGATCCTCGGCGGCGACTTTGCCTCCATCGGCTACTTCACCCCGACCGTCACCCTGATGGACCGCGACCCTGACCGGCTGGCCGACCGGGTTCGTGAGGTGGAAGGCGCCATCAACCGGGTCGGCTTCGTCTGCAAGGTCGAGGACATCAACGCGGTCGAGGCCTGGCTCGGAAGCCTGCCAGGGCAGGCCTATGCCGACCTGCGGCGCCCGTTCGTTTCCTCCCTGAACCTTTGCGACATGATGCCGATGTCGGCCATCTGGCCCGGTCCGACGCGCAATGAACACCTCACCGCGGAGTGCGCAAAGCGCGGCCATCCCGGCAGCCAGCCACCCCTCATGGTCACGCGAACCGCCGGATCGACGCCGTTCCGTTTCGACCTCCACCAGGGGGATGT
Organism: Caulobacter sp. GSs2; assembly: GCF_058680895.1. The sequence continues at coordinate 121,938 of NZ_JBZWJL010000003.1, forward strand.
CGGCCACACGATGGTGGTGGGCCCGACCGGCGCCGGCAAATCGGTGCTGCTCAATACGATCGCTACCCAGTGGCTCCGCTACCCCGAGGCCCAGGTGTTCTTCTTCGACAAAGGCGCCAGTTCGCGCGCGGCCACGCTGCTCACCGGCGGGCAGTTCTTCCATCTTGGCGGCGACCAGGGCGAAATTGCCTTCCAGCCGTTGGCGGAGATCGACGGCGCCGAGGACCGCGCCTGGGCGCAGGAGTGGGTGCAGGATCTGGTCGCCGCCGAGGGCGTGGAGATCACGCCGCCGGTAAAGGAAGAGATCTGGGGCGCGATCAAGAACCTCGCGGCCGGCCCCCGCGAACAGCGCACCCTGACGCTGTTGGCGGCGACAATCCAGGATCACACAGTGAAGGCGGCCTTGGCCCCCTTCACCCTTAGTGGGCCGCACGGCCATCTCCTCGACGCCCAGCAAAACCTCTCGTCGGACGCCCGTTGGCAGACCTTCGAGATGTCGGATTTGATGGCTAGTAAGTCCGCGCTGGCGCCAGTCCTCACCTACATCTTCCGCAGCCTGGAGAAGCGGTTCGACGGCCGGCCGACATTGCTGGTCCTCGATGAGGCCTGGCTCTTCCTGGATCGGGGCGCTTTCGCCGCGAAAATCCGCGAGTGGCTGAAGACGCTGCGAAAGTTCAACGTCGCCGTGGTCTTCGCCACCCAGAGCCTGGCCGACATCGCCAACTCATCGATCGCGCCGGCCCTCATCGAGAACTGCCCGACCCGGGTCTTCCTGCCCAACCCCGATGCTCAGACGCCGCAGATCCTGGCGCTCTACGAGGCCTTCGGCCTGAACGCGCAGCAGGTCAGGATCATCGCCAACGCCACGCCCAAGCGGGAATATTACTACCAGTCGGGCACCGGCAACCGGCTGTTCGAGCTGGGCCTTGGCTCTCTGGCCCTGGCGACCGTGGGCGCCTCTTCGCCCGGCGATCAGCAGCTCATGACGGCGCTCCTTGAGGAGCACGGGCGGGCCGGGTTTGCGCCGGCCTACTTCGCGGCGGTCGGACACCCGGACGTCGCGAAATACCTCAGCGACCAACTCGTGGAGGCGAGGGTCGCATGACCATGCCGCGCCAACCCGATGAAACGACAGCGGCCCACCCGGGCCGTCAGCCTCCCGTTGCCCCCTGGATCAACGCCTTCGCGGGTCTTGCGGCACGGGTTCCGTCGCGCTGGAGCCGGACGCGCAAGCGTCGGCGGCTATTGTTCCTGGCCCTGTGCGCGCCCGGCTTCGTCGCGATCTTCGCGACGCCGTTGCATCACAACTTCTTCCTGCTCCTGGTCGGGATCGTGCTGTTCGCCGCCGCGGCCCTGTTTCGCGCGCTGACCGAGCCGCTCTTCGAGCGCGCGGACGCCGCGGGCCCACAGATCACTTCCCCTTCCCCATCGGAGGACTCTCGCCATGCGTAGGCTTGTCGCCACTACCGCCGCCGTCGCGGTCCTCAGTCTCGGTCTCAGCACAACTGCGCCGCCGCCGGCACAGGCGCAGATCACGGTCATCGATCCGCAAGCAATCGTCCAGGCCATCAAGCAGGTGCAGCAACAGCTCCAGATGATCACGCAGCTTCAGCAACAGGTCGCCAGCCAGGCGGCCATGCTGCAGAAACTTGGTGTCGATGTGACGGGTCCGCTGCAGCAGATCGCGTCCGAGGCCACGCAGCTTCTCCAGACCGCGCAGGGCATCGGCTACCAGGGCCAGAACCTCGCCCAGCAGTTTCAGCAGGTCTATCCGACCGACCTCAAGGGGATGAGCTTTGCCCAGACGCGGCAGGCGCTGGCCGGATGGCAGGCCAACAGCCGCCAGACCCTCCAGGAGGCCATGGCGACCCAGAACCTGATCGTTCGCTCGCAGCCGACGACCGCCGGGGCCGTCAACGCGGCGGTCGCCGCTTCCCAGAACGCCGCGGGGCAGACGGCGGCTATTCAGGCGACCAATCAGTTGCTCGCGAGCCTCAGCACCCAACTCACCCAGCTCCAGACCATCCTGATCACTCAGGGGCGGGCGCAGCAGACCGCCGAGGCGCAGGCACAGGCAGCGAGAGCCGCCGGGGATGCCGAACATGAGCGTGTCTTTCACGGCGCCCCTCCGGCCGCCATCGGCGTCAAGAATTCGGACCACCTATAGTGCGCCGCATCCTGATCCTCGTGGGGCTCGCGACCCTCTGCCTCTCCGCGTGTAGTCGGCCCGTCCCGTCCCACGACAAGGCGTACTTCGCCGCACACCCCCAACAGCGCGGGCAAGCCCGAGCTGCCTGCCGAAACGATCCGGGGCGCCTGGGTGCGACGCCCAATTGCGTCAATGCTCTCCAAGCGGACGCCGACGCCGAGCACGAGCGGGTGTTCCACGGCGCTCCGCCAACCGCGTCCGGCGTCCGCAATCCTGGCCATCTTTAGAAGCGCGGAAGCAGACGATGAGCACAGCTAGCCCCGCCGGCCTTGATGTCTTCCTGAATAACTTTCGGTCACAGGTCGATAGCGGCTTTGGGCTGATCTCTGGGGACGTCCAGTCGGTTCTAGCCACCCTCGTGGTGATCAGCATCGTCACGACAGCCATGCTGTGGGCGATCGACGAGAATCAAAACGTCCTCGCCGCCTTGGTTCGGAAGGTGTTGCTGATCGGCTTTTTCACCTGGCTGGTGACCCAGTGGCACAGCCTCAGCCAGACGGTCGTGGAGGGCTTTGCCAACCTCGGCCTCAAGGCTGGGGGCGGCGCTATGAGCCTCGGCGACTTCCTGAACTCACCATCCAAGATCGTCATGAAGGGCATCGAGATTTGCATCGGGCTCTTCGACTACATCCACCGGGTTGCACCGGGGCCGGTGGAATTTTTCGCGCATATCGACGTCGTGTTGATGGCCTTGATCGCCTGCATCGGCGTGCTCATCGCGTTCGTGATCCTGGCAATCGAGGTCACGGTCGTCGTCATCGAATTTCACATCGTCACGCTGATCGCTTTTGTGACGGTCCCGTTCGGCATCCTGACCCAGACTTCCTTCCTGTCTGAAAGAGCCATTGGCTACGTTGTCTCGGTCGGCATCAAGCTAATGGCGCTGGCCATCGTGATCTCCATCGGGACGACAATTTTCGACACCTACACGGTGTCAGCCGATCCAGACATCTACGAAGACGTCGGGCTCCTCCTCGGGGCTGTCGTCATGGTGATGCTGGCGCTGAAGATCCCCGCCATCGCCGGCGCGCTGATCAGTGGCGGCCCGCAGCTCAACGCCGGCAGCGCCCTGATGGGCGCGGCGGGTGTTGCTGCCGGTGTCGCCGGCGTTGGCCTCGCGGCTCGCATGGCGGGTGGCGCCATCGCGCAAGGCGCAGCGGCAGGCGGCGCGAAGGTGGCCGCAGCGCGTGCCGCGTCTGGCGGCCTGTCGTCAGGTGGAGGAGCCCCTGGCGGCGGCGGCCTGAGCCCGTCTCCCAGCCAAGGGCCGGCTTTCACTCCAAGCCCGGCCTCTACCAGCCGCAGCGCGCCCGCGCAGGATTCGAGCGGCCCGTCGGCATCCAGGACGGAAACCCCCGCAGGCGACGCCGACTCTACGTCACCGATCGTGGCGCGAGCCCGGACCCGCCGGGGCGGTTTGGGTTCGGCGGCGCGCACCAGCGCCGCGACCGCGGCCGCCAGCGGTGACTCGAACAGCCCCGGGATGTCGGCCTCGCCGATCCGCCCCGACGATGACCCCAAGTCCTAGAGCCCCTGGAGAACCACCATGTTGAACGCCTTCAGGAGACCGCAAGACCGTTACGGCAGCTCTGCGCCGGTCGAGAGCCCCTATCAGCGCGCCGCGCAGGAGTGGGACAATCGCATTGGCTCGGCCGTCGCGCAGGCGAAGAACTGGCGGCTCGCCGCCTTCTGCTCGCTGGGCCTGGCGGCCCTGTCGCTTGGCGGGTTCATCTACCAGGCCAGCAACACCAACATCGCCACCTTCGTGGTCCCGATCGACAAGTACGGCAGGCCGGGTCGCATCGAGGTCGCCGGACAAAGCTACAAGCCATCGACGGCGGAGACCGGCTACTTCCTGGCCGACTGGGTGACGCGGACCCGCTCCAAAAGCATCGATGCGATCGTCATCCGCGACAACTGGACCGCCGCTTACCGGTTCGTGGCGGGCTCCGCCATCGGTCAGCTCAACGACTACGCCAAGACCCACGACCCCTTCGCCAACGCCGGCGCCCAGGCGGTCAGTGTCGAGATCGTCTCCGTCCTCGCCCGCAGTCCCAATACCTACCAGGTGCAGTGGCGGGAGACGACTTTTGACCAGGGCGCAACGCGCGCCACCGAGAACTGGACGGGCCTGTTCACCGCCAAGATCAACGCGCCGAAAAATGAGGCCGAACTCCGGGCCAACCCCCTCGGCATCTACATCACCTCGTTTCAGTGGAGCCGGGAGCTTTAGTCATGACACACACATTCCTCCGGGCCTGCGGCGCCACCAGCCTCGTCATCGGGCTCGCCCTCGCGGGCAGTTCCGACGTCTCCGCCCAGATTCAGCCGGTGCCTGCGCGGGCCGTTCCGCCCGTCGCCCCACCCCGCGCTTTGGCCGTGGTGGTTGCGGCGCCACGAGCAGCCGCCACGGCCGCGCCGGTTCAGACGCCCCGTCGTCGGCCTGTGCGCCGCACGGTCCCCGCCTCGCCGGTGCTGCGGACCGTTCAGGCCGGCAATGACGCTGCGCGGTCGATCCCCTCTGCTGGCGCCTACCTCAACGCCGCGCTCTATTACGACTTCGAGCCGGGACGGCTCTATGTGGTCCACACCAGCCCTCGGTTTCTGACCGCGATCACCCTTCGGCCTGGCGAGAAACTGATCTCCAAGGCGGCCGGCGACACGGTGCGATGGGTGCTCGGCGAAACGGTCCAGGGCGCCGGGGCCGGCCAGCAGGTCATCGTCTTCGTCAAGCCGATCCGCGGCGGCCTGCGCACCAACATCATCCTGACCACGGACCAGCGCACCTATCTGCTCGAAGTGGTCAGCCATGAGGGCGAGACCTATACGAGCGTGATCAGCTGGAATTATCCGCAGGAGGAGATGCGCGACGCGCAGGCGGCCCGCGCGGCGGCCGACCAGGCGGTCGTGGCCAGCAGCATCGCCATCGACCGCCTGAACTTCGCCTATCGGATCCAACCGATCGGAGCGCGGCGTGGTCCCCGCTGGCAGCCGCTGCGGGTCTTCGATGATGGCCTGAAGACCTACATCCAGTTCCCCGCCGACCTCGCGGCCACAGAGGCGCCGCCGCTCTTCCTGATCGGCCCGAACAAGCAGGCCGAGCTGGTCAACTATCGGTTCGCCAACGGCTACTACGTCGTCGACCGGATGATCGATGTCGCCGAACTGCGGCTCGGCGAGGGCCGCCAGGTCGTGGTGCGGATATCCCGCACAGGCGGGGCGCGCTGAGATGAGTCATCTGCCTCCCGACCCGCCCTCCGAGGGCGTTGGACCGATGGCCGCGCCGGAGCGCAAGGCCTCACCGGCCAGCGTGCTGACTGGTCCCCGTCCGCCGGTGACCCGGTGGAATCGCAAATACCTGCTGGCCGGCTCCGCCGCGCTGGCCAGCGTCGTTGCCTTGGGATTCTATCTCGGCTTTGGCGGCTCCCACACGCGGGCGGCCAAGGACCAGGATCCGCAAGCGGCCGCCGACACCCAGACGCCGCAACGTCCCGAGATCGCCAACCGCTTCGCGCGGGGATACGGCGATCCGGGCCTGCAGGCCTCCGCGCCGGGCATGGCCACCCTGCCCCCGCCCAGCGCGGACATGGCGGGACAGCCAACGGCCGGCGTCGCTGCCGCGCCCCCTGCGCCGCCGGTGGACCCCGCCGTTCAGGAAGCTCGCGATCAGGCCCGCGCGGCGCGCGCGGCCGGCCCCTTCTTCGGCGGACAGCCGGTGCAGGTGGCCGATCGGGATGTGGCCGCGCCCGCGGCGGGGTTGGCGGCGTTCGCCGGCCGGGCCGTGCCGCCGGCCGAGCGAGCGGCGGAGGTGCAGCCGCAGAACGGCCAGGGCGCCAAGCGCCAGTTTCTGGCCGGCTCCCGGTCCGAAGACTACCTGGCCAACCCGCTGCTGCCGCCGCTCAGTCCGTGGGAGGTGAAGGCGGGAACTCTGATCTCGGCCGCCCTCATCACCGCGATCAACTCCGATCTGCCCGGCGAGGTGATCGCTCAGGTGACGCGTCCGGTTTACGACCACGTCACTGGACGCACGGTGCTGATCCCGCAGGGCGCCCGGCTGATCGGTCAATACGACAGCCAGGTCGCCTATGGTCAGGAGCGGGCGTTGATCGCCTGGAACCGGATCGTCATGCCCGACGGCCGGTCGATCAATATCGGCTCGATGACTGGGGCCGATCTGTCCGGCGCCAGCGGCCTTCGCGACCGCACGGATGGGCACTTTGGCCAGCTGGCGCGCGGCATCCTGCTTTCAACGATCTTCAGCATCGGCGCGGCGTCCGCCCAGGACGCCGGCAACCGAAGTTCCGGCGGCTTGGTGATCAACAGCGCCGCCAGCGGCATTTCCAACCAGGCCCAGCAGACCGGTCAAAGGATCACCGAGCGTGACCTGAACCGCCAGGCCACGATCACCGTGCGCGCTGGCTGGCCCCTCCAGGTCATCGTCAACAAGGACATGATCCTCGCCCCCTACCAGTAAGAGAGAGTTCCAGTGACCCAGACCGCAGAGAAGCTCGGGCTGTTCCTGTCCGAAGGCCTGCACCAGGACATGGTGTCGGCCGCCGAACGACTGAATACGCGCAAGAATCCTCGTGGCTGTGTGCGGCTCCTTTATGAGCGCGCGTTTCGAGAGTTGGTGGAGGCGCTGGAGAGCGGCGACGAGATCGCTTTCCCCGCCGTGCGCGGCGCCAAGGACCGGGTGTCGGTGCGCCTGTCGCGGCCGCTTTGCCTGCGCATTCGCCGGCACACCGACGGTCTCAATCTCAAGCTGACGGACTTCGCCTTCGCGGCGATCGACCGCTTCCTTCAGTCCATCAAAGGAGACCCCCATGACGCGACCCGTCAAGCCTACCCTGTCCTTGGCTAAGATCGACCTCGAGGAGAAGGTGACAGACCTGCGCCTGCGGCTGCGCGGCAAGCTCGCCGTCGATCTGGTCGACTATCAGCGCGCCTACGCCCAGAGCAATGCCCAGGACATCGCGCTCGAGCAGCTCGTGCCTCACATCCTGTCGACCTTCATGGAGGCGGATCGATGCTTCCAGGCTTGGCGCAAGGCGAACCCGGTCAGCGGGGCGGCGTAGCGTTCGCCCCGCGCCGATCGCGGTGGCGACCTACCACGGCTGGCCCTGTGAGGTGCTCGGACCACAAGCGGTTGATCCCTGAGTCGGTAGCCAGGGACTCGTTTCTGAATATCCGTCAACTGCCCGAATCGGCCCTTTTTGGTCGAAATGGTGCAATTCCAAGCCTTCAGCTTCGCCCAGACTCACTGAACGCTGAGCCCGACTGAGTCGCGCGCCAGATCCTCTGCGCGCGCCTGGTCGCCCATGAGGACTTCACCTTGACCTAGACGAGACCCCAAAACGGCGAAAGCCCCCAGTTGGCGCTGGAGGCTTTCGGAAATCGCAGGCGCCGTGTGGTAGCGGCTTGATTGATCGGGACTAACCTAGAAGGCGCTTTTTGCGTCGTCAAGGCCCGAATAGGAGACCTGTTGTCTTCTACCTGCCGGTTTCGCACCGTCGAAACGGCCTCGTCCCAGCACGAAGGGACGACATGCAAAGCGCATTATCCGAGGACGACTGGCGACCAGGATTCGCCAAGCGAGCCCCCAACTTCGACGCGGTCTGCGAGCAGGCCCGCGCCTGGCGTTGGAGCCCGGGCGAAAGCATCGCACGCATCGCCGCGGCCGTGCTGAAGGGCACGCCCACGCTCACCATCCAGCAGCGGATGACCCTGCTGCTCTATGTCGAGCATCTCAATCAGGACCGTCTGGAGAAGGACGTCGCCTGTGTGTGGCCGAGCACGGCGCTGATCGCCGACTACCTCGGCTGTAGCGAGAGCACGGCGCGGGCCAATCGGCGCGGCCTGGAGGCGGCCGGCTACATGGTCCGCGACTACAATCGCGCTAACCGCCCGGCCGGCGTCGAGGCCTATGACCTGGCCCCGCTGGTGGCGCGCCTGGACGAAATGGAGGCCGCTGACACCGCGTTCCGCGAGGCGGCGCAAGCTCGCCGAGCCCAGTACCTTGAGCCCGTGGTGTTTGCGCAGAGATATGCCGCCCAGGCGCCTATATCCCGGCGCCTAGAACAGTCCCATAAGAACGACAGTTCCTCTGTACAGGATAAGGACGCGTCTTCGCCGCGAAGTTCTTCCTTCGCGCGTCCGGCTACGCCTCCCGCGAATAGCAAACGCAACGGATCCTCGGGCCGACGCCAGAGCAACGGCACGTCCAGCGCCATTTGCTCTCCGGAGGGAGCAAGCGGCTTGGGTGGCGCTCAATCCGCACCCTCCGCAGCGGCGGAAATGGTGCGCCAGGAGCTCAGGGCCGCCGTCCAGGTCTGTCCCAGGCTGGCCGCGCTGGTGGGTGATCATATTCTCGCCGACCCGGCTAGTGCAGGCCCTGCCGATGTCGCCCGGATCGCCGCGGCGGCGGAAACCTGGCTCCCAGAGATCGAACGCAACAACGCGCTGTCGGTCGGCTGGGGCTGGGCCCGCCACGGGCCACGGGTGATCGCGATGCTGGCCATCGCTCTGGAAGACCCGGCAATCCAGAGCCCTTGCAAATACTTCGGTTGGATGGTCACCCGAACCGCCCAGGGCGCGCCCGATCTGCGCCTGAACCTCGCCCGGATCATGCGGGTGAAGGGGGAAATCCCGCCGCCGGAGGTCGCCCCGCCCGTGGCCCTGATGGCCGCGCCGGGGACCGACGATCCGACATGGCAGGCCATCGCGACCGCGCTTCGCGCCATCGTGCGCGAGGGCGCCTACGGCAGCTGGTTCGGAAAGGTCGGCTTCCACGGAATCGAGGACGGGCTCCTGACCCTGTCGACGCCGAGCGGGATCGCCGCAGATCGGATCAAGCGGGACTACGTGACCGCCATCCTGCAGGCGGCCGAGGTCGCCGAGGTGTTCGTCGAGCGGGTTCTGGTCACCCTGCGCAAGGATCATCGATGATTGGGCGCTGCCTGTGGGTCGTGCTTGGCCTGATGCTCGCCGCGGCGAGCCCGGTCTCGCTTAGCGGTCAGGCCCGCGTGGTCGATGGCGACACCTTCACCCTCGGCTCCGAACGGGTCCGAATGTGGGGGATCGACGCGCCGGAGGGGCGACAGACCTGCAAGGACGCCGGCGACGTCGACTACCGTTGCGGCGAGGAGGCGCAGGACGAGCTGATCGGGTTGATCGCGCGCCGCAACGTCACCTGCGAGGTGCGGGACCGCGACCAATATGGCCGGGCCGTCGCCCGCTGCAGGGTGGGCGATCTCGACCTTGGCCTGGAGATGGTCAAAGGCGGCTGGGCGCTGGAATATCGCCAATTCAGCGGGGGAACCTACACGGCGGCGGAAGCCGAAGCGCGCCGGACACGGCGCGGGGTCTGGGCGGGCACCTTCGAGCGGCCCTCGGAGTGGCGGGCGGCGGAACGGTCAGCCGCGGCGCCCTCACCAGCTTCGACGGGGCCGGCCGCGAACGGCGGATGTGTGATCAAGGGCAACATCAACGCCGCCGGACGGCGGATATTCCACGTTCCCGGCCAGGAGGACTACGCCGCGACGCGGATCGACCTGTCGCGCGGCGAGCGCTGGTTCTGTACGGCGGCTGAGGCGCGGGGGGCTGGATGGACGGCTGCCAGGCGGTAGCCGGTGTCAGTGCTCCGGCGCCGTCAGATCTACGTTCCAAAAGGCCAGGACCTCGCGCACGGCGTCATGGCCAAAGTGTTCAAGGGCAGGGTCGGCGAGCTGCTGGCGGAACCGGGCCTTGCGCTTGGCGATCGCCGCGCGCACCCGCTCGCTGTAGGACGCGGTGCCGGGCGGGAGGGTGCGACGCTCGGCCGTTGGCCACGCTTCTGGATATCCTGCTGGAATGACGCCGGCCCGAACGCGCTCGGCGCCGACCCGGACATCCTCATGCTCGCAGGCCCATCCGTAGAGATGGTAGGCGCAGACCCGCAGGCACTCCTTGATCTCCGGGACCGCGTCAGTGAAGCCCTTCAGCGGGGTCGGAAGCCAGGTCATGTTGCCGACGCAGGAATAGAAGCGTGGGTCCTGGACGACGTTGCTCTTGCCGGCGAAATTCTCGTCGTCGTAACCCCAGATGTGACAGACGGTCCAATTCTTCGGCTTCGGCGGCGTCTTGACCCCGAGCGCCTCGACCAGCGCCGTCGCGGCTCGGATATTTTCCTCGACCTTGGGCACGCCCTTGCCGCTGACCAGAACTTTGCTCCAGGCCGCGTCGTAGCGGGGCCGGCTTCTCGCCGTGTCCGGGCACCAGATCGGCAACGCCTTGAAGGTGTCGGGATGCACCCAGCGCGCCGTGCGGGCGATCATTTCCATAACGAGCGGCAGCTCGTGTTCGATTTCGGACAAGCCGTCCGGGACCTCGAACGCCGTCATGATCCGGGACGCTCGCGGCTAGGCTCCAGCCCCGTCATCCGAGTTGGGCGGCGCCGGGATCCTGGCCGGCGGCCCGGGTCGCGGCGCTGGGCTGTTTGTCCGTGGACAGAATGATGGGTCCGAAATAGCCGAAATCATCGCGGCAGGCGGCGACCGCCAGGCTGACGTCGCGATAGAGCTTCGGGGCGTCGGACTTGAACTTGGCGAGCCGGTATTCTCCGGCGCGTCCTGCCAGGCGCAGCCAGACGCTCCAGTCGCCGTGTTCGCTTTCGGTCAACCGGACCTCTTTGAGCGAGCCGCCACGCTCCAGATACATCGAGACGTTGCGGGCCCGGATGGCCAGCTCAGGGTTTGCGCCGATGACCCAAGCTTCTTCGCTTCGGCCCTCGTCCCCCGCGATCTGATCGGTGTTCATCACGGAATGCCCCAAACTCATGATGGGCTTATCTTGCTATAAAAGCACATCGCTGTCGCCCTCCTGATCGCCGTCTATGACGATTTTGCGCCGCCATTTCCCGGGCTATCGCCTCAATTTCAAGCCTGTGAGTTGCGATGCCGAGGAGAGACCTCCGGTTCGGCGAGTGATTGGCCAGGATCAGGATCTGTCTGTGGATTTGGTGGGGGAGCGCCCTCCCCCTGAGTCGCAGGCCTTACTGTCTGCGCCTACCCCCACCAGCGGGGGCTGCCCCCGCAACGCCCCCGGAGTCAGATCCCGAGCGGCCGGCGGCCGCGGACGGAAAGGGTGGAGGCAGGCTTGGGGTGGGTGAGTTTTGGTCAGGCAGTCCCGGGAGGTCGCCATGTCCTTGAGACCCATCGTCCAGGCCCTGGGCGGCGATCTCTACGATCGCGGCCAGAGGGCGAACATTCCGGCGCCGGGCCATAGCGCCGCCGACCGTTCCGTCTCGCTGTTGCTGAAGGACGGGCGGATCATCGTCCACACCTTCGGCGATGGCGACTGGCGCGCGGTGCTCGATCACCTGCGCGGCGAGGGCCTAGTGGACGCGCACAACGCCCCGACCACCTTTAGCCAGTCGCGCCGGGCCTCGGCGGCCGGGAACGCCGGCACGACGATCGAACGCCTGAACGCCGCGCGGCGGATCTGGGAGGCGGGGAAGGCCGTGGCCAACACTCTTTCCGAACGCCACTGCCGGCTGCGGGCGATCACGCGCGCCCTGCCAGGACCGCAGGTGCTTCGCCACTGTGGCCATGCGCCGGTCTCGGCCTATGCGGCGGAGAGCCGCCATCATCGCCCCGCCCTCCTGGTCGGCGTCAGCGAAGCGACGGGCGGCCTCACCGCCGTCGAGCTGACCTATCTCGCGCCGAACGCCCATCGGGCGGCGGACCTGCGTCTGAACCGCAAGACGGTCGGCGCCGTGCCAGCCGGGGCGGCGGTTCGGATCGATGAGGCGGCGCCGGAGATGCTGGTCGCCGAAGGCTTTTTCACCACGCTGTCGGCCAGTGAGCGGTTCTCGCTTCCGGCCTGGTCGCTGATGTCGACCCGCAACCTGCGAAGCTGGACCCCGCCGCCCGGCGTGCGCTCGGTGCTGATCGCCGCGGATCGCGGCAAGGATGGTGAGGCTTCGGCCGAGCACCTTCGCGCCAGGCTGGTCCGGGCCGGCCTGAGGGCCTGGGTCGAGTTGCCGCCGGGCGTCGTCGGCGATTGGAACGAGGCGGCGGGCCAGGCGCCGGTGATGCCGCCAGGGCCAGCGCCGAGCCGGCCGGCGTCAGGGTCCGACCTGGCGTCCGCTGAAAGGAGAGAGGGAGGGCTGGAGGGGGTGCGCCAAGGGGCAGGATGACCCTCGCCTCTGACGCCGGAGATGATCCCCATGACCCCCGCTGCTGAAACCCCCGCTGGCGTTCCCAACACCCAGTTCGTGCCCCTGTGCGACCTTGAGATCGCGCCGGAGAACCTTCGCGCCAAAGAGCCGGCCGACGACGAGATCGATCGGTTGGCCGAAACCATCTTCAAGGCTGACGTTGTCGTGCCCCTGTGCGTGCGACCCGGGGCCAGGAAGGAGCGGCCCTTCATGGTGCTGGACGGCCGCCGCCGGCTGCTCGCGCTCCGCAAGCTCCTGGACGCGGGACGGATCGCGCAGGACTGGACGGTGAAGTGCGAGGTGTTCTCCACCCGCGAAAGTCAGGCCGCGGCCACCATCCTCACGGCCGCCGAGCGCACGCCCGTTCACATCGCCGACGTTATCGTCGCCATCGGCAAGCTGCGCAAGTCGAAGATGGACACCGCCGCCATCGCCGGCGCGCTCGGCTATGACGAACTGGAGATCAAGCGCCTGTCGGCCCTGGCCGGTCTGCACGCCAAGGCGTTGAAGGCCCTGCGTCTGGGCAAGATCACCCTGAAACAGGCCCGTCAGCTGGCCCGGATCACCGATGCGGACGAGCAGGCCGACATCGCCCAGACCGCCCTCGATGGCTATCTGCAGGACTATCAGCTTGCCGCCCGCGTCGAGCGGGGCCGCACCGACGTCAACGATCCGCGCTTCGCCCTGGTGGGGCCGCAGCGCTACGCAGCGATCGGCGGGCGGGTCGAATCCGACCTGTTCGGCGAGCTTCCCGACGTTCTGTTGGACCCCGATACGCTGACCGAGCTGTGGCGCCAGCGCACGGAGCCGCTGGTGATCGCTTTGCAGGCCGAAGGGCTGTTCGTGTTCATCGGCCAGAGCCGCGGCTACCGCGCGCCCGACGGCTTCTTCAACCTGCCCTACGTCCACGTCGCGGGGATGAGCGAGACCGCCCGAGCGGCCTACAAGGAAGCCCAGCAGGTTGTCAGGGAGGCGCACGAAGCCCTGGCGGGCGCGGATCTGGCCGCTGACGAGATCCCGGGCCTGTTGGCTTTGCTGCAAGCAGACCGGCAGCTCGCCGCCGCCTCGCTCGAAGGCGGTACGATCGGGGCCGTGATCCTGTCTCCGGATGCCGAGGTCGGCGTCGTCGCCAGCTTCTTCTCCAACCCGGTGATCGCCCAGGACGACGCCGATGATGAGGCCGAGACCGGCGAAGGCGGGGGTCTCGACGGGCGCTATGGGCGCAGCCAGCCCGACGTCGAGTTTCCCAAGGCCGACGTCGATGTGGAAGGCGCCAGTCACGTCTTCCACGAGACCCGCACCGATGTCGCCACGCGCGGCCTGATCCGCGACCTGGCCGATAACCCCAGCGTCGCGCTGACCGCCCTCCTGGCCCAGCTGTTCAAGCATCTGGCGCTGCACGGCGGGGCTTCGGCGGAAGCGTCGGCGGTGACGGTCTCGGCGAGCGGCTATCGCCGAGGCCAAACCCCGGCCATCCCGGCGCTCGACGGTGAGGTGCGGGCCAGACTTGAGGCGCGTCGCGAGGCCTACAAGACCTCCGGCCTTCGGCCGATCGCCTGGATCGAGGGCTTGGCGCATGGGGAGAAGATGGCGCTGTTGGCCGAGCTGGTGGCTATCTCGCTCGATGTCCGCGAAGCGCGCACCAGCTCGATCCGTCACGCCGCCCGCGCGGAGGCGGCCGAGATCGCCGAACTCTGCGGGTCCGACATCGCCAGCCACTGGACGCCGGACGCAGGCTATCTGGCGGTTCACTCCAAGAAGCAGCTGATGGCGTTGCTTGAGGAGATGGACGCTTCGGACGATCGGGCGCGGACCCTGAAGAAGGACGAGCTGGTCTGCTTCGTGGCGCAGGCCGCCGCGGAACGCCAATGGGCGCCCTCGGCCCTGTCCTGGGAGAGCCACGCTTCCCTGGAGGACGAGGCGGAGGAGCCGGCGGCTGACGAAGAGCCCTCCGAGGCGCCGGAAACGAGCCTTCCCTCGGAGGGACAGCTGGCGGCTTGATCAGCTGATCATCGACCCTGAACCAGAGAGCCCCGTCGGCGCCAGCCGGCGGGGCTTTTCGCTGTCTGGGCCCGGAAAGGATGGAGGGAGGGAGGCGTCAGGTGAGCCTGACGGGACGGGAGGGAGGAGCCCTCCGCCGCAGGTGATCTGGACGCTTCCCCATGAACGCCTTCCTTCCGCTCTTCGCTCAGACGCAGGTTTCTGGTTCCGCCGCAGACAAGGCAGCCAACATCCTGGCCGCCGCGCGGGCCATGGTTCCCCATCTCAACCGCTCGCGGGCGCTCGACCGAAAGCTGGTGGCGGGGGTGATGACCATGTCCTTCGGCGGCTCGGACGCCGACGGCGCCTGGTGCTGGCGCGATGCCTACGACGCCATGGAAGCCGCCGTGGTGTTGCAGCTGCGCCGCCTGGCGCCTCAGATCAGCCGGCTCGAGGACGCGCCCGCCGAAATCGTCGCCTTGCTGGCCAGCGTCACCGAGCTGACCCTGACCCACACGCGGCGCAGCGAAGAGCAGGTGGCGCTCGATCAGTTCTCCACGCCGCCGGAGCTTAGCGCCCTGGCCGTGGCCGCTGCCCAGATCCGCCCCGGCGACCGGGTGCTTGAGCCTTCGGCCGGCACAGGCCTCCTCGCCATCGTTGCCGAGGCGTGCGGCGCGGTCCTCGACCTCAACGAACTGGCCCCGGGGCGGGCCGAGATTCTCGACGGGCTCTTTCCCGGAGCCTCGCGCACGCGCCACGACGCGGTCCTGCTGAAGGACATCCTGCCCGGTTCCGGCAGCTTCCACGCCGTCATCGCCAACCCGCCGTTCCAGCACCTGGAGGGCCATTTGCACGCCGCGCTCGATTGCCTGGCCGAAGGCGGCAGGCTCTCGGCGATCGTGCCGACCAGGCTCTTCGAGGACGCCGCCGCCATGCAGGCCCTGGGCCGCCGGGGCCGCCCGATCGCGATGCTGGTGTTCCCGCAACGCGCCTACGCCAAGCACGGAACCTCGGTCGAGACCGGGCTTCTGGTGATCGACCGCGCCGAGGGGAGCGTCCCCTCCCCCTGCCCGGTTCTGGCTTGCGAGACCCTGGCCGACGCCGCCCGTCTGGCGGCGGGCGTCGCGCCTCGCCCCACGGCTCAGCCTCGCCAGTTCCGGGCCACCTCCAACGTCGCCTTCCTGACCCCGCGGGCCCGGGCGCTGGCGACACCCTCGTCACGTCTGGGGTTCCTGTCGACGACGGCGCCGGTCGCCTACGCGGTGAAGGACTGGTCCGGCGAAGGCCACGATGTCGGCCTCTATCAGGCCTACGCGCTCGGACGAGTCGATCTGGCGCAGGCGCGACCACACCCCTCCCCGCTCGTGGAATCCGGGCCGATGGCCTCGGTCTCACCGCCAGCCCCGAGCTATCGCCCGGTGTTGCCGGCCGGGATCGTCGAGCAGGGCCTGGTGTCCGACGCCCAGATGGAGACCATCATCTATGCCGGCGAAGCTCATGCCAGCAGCCTGCCAGGCGCCTGGGTGCTCGGCGAGGCCGCCCACCTGGTCCACCTGGTGGCGGAGGGCACCCAGGGCGCGGTGCAGTTTCGGCGCGGCTTCTTCCTCGGCGACGGCACCGGCTGCGGCAAGGGCCGTCAGATCGCCGGGGTCATCGCCGACAACATGGCCCAGGGCCGGGTGCGGGCCGTTTGGTTCTCGCGGAACGACGCCCTGCTTGAGGACGCCCGGCGCGATTGGAACGCCATCGGCGGCGCCGGCTCCGACATCACCCCGCAGAGCGCCTGGAAGCAGGCCGACGCCATCCGCCTGGACCGCGGCATCCTCTTCACCACCTACGCGACCTTGCGTCAGCCGGCCCGGGGAGATCGCCCCTCCCGGCTCGATCAGATCGTTAGCTGGCTGGGCGCGGACTTCGACGGGGTGATCGTCTTCGACGAGGCGCACGCGATGGCCAACGCCGCCGGCGGCGGCAAGGGCTCGCGCGGGCCGAAGAAGGCCTCGCAGCAGGGCATGGCTGGTCTGGCGTTGCAGAACCGTCTGCCCGGTGCCCGGATTCTCTACGTGTCGGCGACCGGCGCAACGACGCCGGAGAACCTCGCCTATGCCGCGCGGCTTGGCCTCTGGGGCGGGCCGGAGGCGCCGTTCAACACCCGCGACGCCTTCATGGAAGCCGTCGACAAGGGCGGCGTGGCGGTGATGGAGCTGATCGCGCGCGAGCTGAAGGCGCTCGGGCTCTACATCGCCCGCTCCCTGTCCTTCGACGGCGTCGAATACGAGGCGCTGCGGCACCCGCTTGCCGCTCAGGACATCGAGATCTGGAACGCCTGGGCCGATGCCTACCAGCTGATCCATCAGAATCTGCGGGCGGCCCTGGAGGCGGTTGGCCTCACCGAGGATGGCAAGGCGACCAATGGTCAGGCGGCTTCGGCGGTGCTCTCGGCCTTCGAGGGGGCGAAGCTGCGGTTCTTCGGGCACCTGCTCGCGGGCCTCAAGGCCCCGACCCTGATTGCGGCGATCAGGACCGATCTGGCGCAGGGCCGCTCTTCCGTGGTGCAGATCGTCTCGACTAACGAAGCGGTGATGGAGCGGCGACTGGCCGAGATTCCGCCTGAGGAGTGGAACAACCTGACCATCGACATGACGCCGAAGGACCAGGTTCTCGACTATCTGATGGGAGCCTTCCCGGTCACCGCCATGCAGGCGATCGAGGACGAGGAGGGCAATGTCACAATGATCCCGGTCATGGTCGATGGCGTGCCGGTCGCCAGCCAGGAGGCGCTGCGGCTCCGCGAAGAACTCGTCACCCATCTCGCGTGCCTTCCGGCCGTCTGCGGCGTGCTGGACGCCGTCCTCGACACACTGGGAACTGATGCTGTGGCGGAGATCACCGGCCGGGCCCGCCGGGTCGTGTTGCGTGGCGGCCGGCGTGTCGTCGAGCGTCGCGGCGCCTCAGCGGCCAAGGCCGAGACCGACGCCTTCATGTCAGGCAAGAAGCGGGTGCTGGTGTTCTCCGACGCCGGCGGCACCGGGCGCAGCTACCACGCCGATCTTGGCGCGGCGAACCAGCAGCGGCGGGCCCACTATCTGGTCGAACCCGGCTGGCGCGCGGATGGCGCCATCCAGGGCCTTGGTCGCTCGCACCGGACCAACCAGGCCCACGCGCCGCTGTTCCGGCCGGTGACGACCGATATCCACGGGGAGAAGCGGTTCCTCAGCACCATCGCGCGGCGGCTCGACAGCCTTGGCGCCCTGACCCGCGGTGAGCGTCGCTCGGCGGGCAACGGGCTGTTCCGGCCAGAGGACAACCTGGAGAGCCCGTGGGCGCACCGCGCTCTGCAGGCCTTCTTCGTGGCCCTGCATTTCGGGTCGGTCGAGGCCATGAGCCGCGAGACGTTCGAGACCAGGACCGGGCTGAAGCTGCTGGATACCGACGGCAATCTCAAGAAGTCCGACGACATGCCGGCGATGAACACCTTCCTCAATCGCCTGCTGGCGCTGCGGATCGAGGACCAGAACGGTCTCTTCACCGCCTTCGACGAGATCCTGGCTAGCATCCTCGAACGGGCTTCGGCCTCCGGCGCTCTCGACAGGGGGATGGAGGACATCGTCGCCGACGACCTGGCGATCAAGTCGGAGGAGGTGATCCGCACCGACACCCTGACCGGCGCGCAGACCAAGATCATGACCTTCGAGGTCCGCACGCGGAGGGTGCTGACCGGCTCCGGCGAGGCGCTGCACGGGTTGAACCCCGAGGCTCTGGAGTATGTGGTCAATACCCGTTCGGGGCGGGCCGGCCTGGTGGTGAAGGGCCTGACCACGACCGACGACGACGACCGCCTGGTGCCGGCGGTGCGGATCATCCGGCCGGAGAAGCGCGGCGTCTCGCCCCTCAAGGTCTATGAGGAATCGGCCTGGGAGATCGTGGCCGAACCGATCTGGCAGGCCGCCTGGGACGCCGAGATCGCCGCGGCCGATCCCTGGATCACGCGCGAGCTGGTCCTGGTGACCGGCCTCCTCCTGCCGGTCTGGGAAAGCCTGCCCGCCAAGCAGGCCTCTGTACGGCGCCTCAAGGCGCCGGACGGTCGCCGCTGGCTAGGCCGCGTGCTCGACCCCAGCCAGGTGCCGGGCCTGAAGATCGCGCTGGGCCTGAGCGATGTGGCCGGTGTGGTCGGCGAAGGCCCGAACGCCGCCCATCTCGTCCTGACTGAAAACACCTCGATCATGCTGACCGGCGGGTTTTGGCTGAGACGCGCCAAGGTGATGGATCGTCATCGGATCGAGGTGGTGGGGGCCGCCGCTGACCGCTCGGCCTTCACGCTGCTCGGCTGTTTCGTCGAGATCATCAACTACACGCCCCGCGTCTTCGTGCCGGTTGAGAAGCCGCAGGTGTTGTCGGCGCTGCTGGCGAAGTGGCCGCCGCAGACGCTGCTCCCGGCCGCCGCCTGAGTGACTTGGGGGCCGTGGGCTTTGGCGCTCACGGCCTTCCAGCGTCGGCCTCCGGCGCCTTGGCCAACCGGCTGCGCCGGGAAAGGACAAAGACAGGGACCGAGGGGGTTGAGCGATCCGGGAAGAGGTCCGGCGCCGACGACCCAAGGCTCCCATGTCCAAGCGCTCCCCCCATCTTCAGGCGCCCGATCTCTTCGGCGACCTTCCAGGCGTGGGCGACGTGGCCGCACGCTACGCCGGCCCCTCGCGCGCCGTCACCTCGACCGCATCGCTTCGGGCAAGGGCCGAAGCCGGCGGTCTTGCTGCTCTCAACGACGCAGAGGCGCTCGAACTCCTGCTCTCGCGGTCCATGCCTTGTGGCGCTACGGCCAACGCCGCGGCGCTGCTGGGTCGTTTCGGCTGTCTGCGAAGGGTTCTGGCGGCCGGCGTCATGCGCACAGCCCGCGAGCACCGCCCTGCGCATCTCAAATTGCTTCATCGCCGCCTATGTGGTCATCGAGTGTGGCGTTGACGGCGATCAAGGCTGCCTTCGTCCCTACGCGCCACCCTCCTGCACGGAGGAAGACGTGGCACAGCGCAAAATCTGGTCGGGAGGAGCGGCAGTATGGCCGGCGGCGACGGCCGGGTCCGAAGCGGCCCTGGCGCAGCTGTTGAGCCGCGAAACCGGGCGCCCATGAGCCGGTCGCAACCTTCCGCAGGGCCACACTCCGGGTCGCACACCGCGGAACGGGCTGTCGAGCTGCGGATTCACGACATCGGACAACTCTTCCACAGCCTTGACCCGCTGCCTTACCGCGAACGCGATCTCGACGAACGCGTCGAGGAGTACATCGTGGGCTGGGCCCGTGAGATGCCGCGCGGCCCCTCTGAGATCGTCGTCCATTTGCCCGCCGAGCAGGCTGCGCGACAGGAAGCCGGGCACATCGTCGACGCCTTCCGCAACTACTTCCTCTACCGATCGGAGGTGTTGGGCTGGGAGCTGCGGGAACTGCTCCGTATCGGTCGCGCCTCGCTGGCCGTGGGACTGGCCGTGCTGGCGGCGTCGGTGGTTCTAGAGCATTCGGCGACCTGATTGAATCGATTGGGATTCCCAAATCAGCTTTGGGGTGATTCAAGCTCCTTGCTGGTGATGGAGGCCGGCATGGATGAGCAAGGCGCTGTCGGTAGATCTTCGCGAGCGGGTGATCGCTGCGATTGACGAGGGGATGTCGTGCCGTGGGGCGGCGGCGCGGTTCGGGGTGAGCGCGGCGAGCGCGATCCGGTGGCGGGCGCTGTCGCGGCGGACGGGCGATGTGCGGCCGGGGCCTCTGGGCGGCGACCGTCGGTCGGGCCGCATCGAGGCGCAGGCGGATGTGATCCTGGGCCTGATCGATGAGCGGCCGGACATCACCTTGGCCGAGATCGAGGCGGCGCTGGCCGGGCGCGGGGTTGCGGTAAGCAGCGCCTCGATCTGGCGGTTCTTCGGCCGTCGCGGGATCACGCTCAAAAAAAGTCGGCGCACGCGGACGAGCAGAGCCGTCCCGACGTCCTGAAGCGCCGTCAGGACTGGTTCGACGGCCAGCTTGATCTGGATCCGGCGAGACTGGTGTTCCTCGACGAGACCGGGGCCACCACCAAGATGGCCCGCCGCCACGGCCGGGCGCCGCGCGGACAGCGGCTGCGCTGCAGCGTGCCGCACGGCCACTGGAAGACCACCACCTTCATCGGCGGCCTGAGGCTGAACGGCATGACCGCGCCCATGGTCGTGGACGGCCCGATGACCGGCCTTTGGTTCCAGGCCTACGCAGAACAGGTGCTGGCCCCCACCCTGGCGCCCGGCGACATCGTCATCCTCGACAACCTGGCCAGTCACCGCAACGCCGCCGCCCGCCGCGCCATCGAGGCCGCCGGAGCAACCCTTCTCTTCCTGCCGCCCTACAGCCCCGACCTCAATCCCATCGAGAATGCCTTCTCAAAGCTCAAGGCCATGCTTCGAAAGGCCGCCGCCCGCACCAGAGATCAACTCTGGAAGGCCATCGCCCAGATCATCGACACCTTCACACCCAAGGAATGCGCCAACTACTTCGCCGCCGCAGGGTATGATGCAGACTGATCGGAAAATGCTCTAGCTCGCACCCTGGGTGATCTGCTGGGTCCCGGCGATTTCGGCCGCTTCTTCGAGGAAGGCCTGATCATCTTAGGCTGGGTGGCCAATTGGCGCCCAGTTCAGATTTTCCTCTACGATTGGCAGCCAGTGGTCCGCCGGCGGCGACTTTACCGAAGGCTCGCCACGCTCAATGTGAGGCTGGCGACGACCCCCTGATGCGGGGGCGTTGCGGCTGTGCCGACGTTTGCCCAGGGTTAGCATCGCCGCGCGGAACGTCCGCAGGCAGACCTTCCTAAGTCTCAATGGGTGGTGACGCGCACCGGTCGGCGGCACCTTCCCAGGCCACCCCATGCGTAGGCGAGTATCACCCCTATACCGAGCATGAGCGTTCCAACGGCGTGGGCGGTTTCCCAGTTGATGACCGAGCGCATTGCAGTGCCCTTCTTGGATTGGACGAACGTCGCGGGCGTCAGCTCAGGCGCCGTTCCAGCATCGGCTGATCGTCCAGTCGGACCCGAACCCGAAACCCACCCCGGCCAGACACGAAATCGGCATGGCCATTCGCACGTCGTGCGAGATCCCGAATGAGACGCAGTCCAAGACGACTCGAGTTCACCTCCGACCCGTTGAATCCCCGACCGTCGTCGGCAACCTCTACGCGGATTACTTCAGGACCATCGCGCCAGCACCGCACGACCAGCCGCACCCATTCCCCAGCAGGCTTCGCATGCTTGATCGCGTTCACCATGGCCTCTGAGAGGATCTGCGCTGATGCGAGCGCCGCGTCGGGCGCCACCGCGCAGCCCTCTTCCATCTCCAGATGGAGTATGACCCGATCGGAACAGCCCAATGCGATCCTGCGGGCAACGCGGCTTAGGTGCTCCGCAAGGTCGATGTTACGACCCGGTCTCAGTCCTAGGGCGCGGTGAAGGTCCGCGGTCGCAAGAACCTGCGCGCACAACCGCTCCAGGATCAGCTTCACCTCGTCACGCGAGTAGCTTTCGGGACCTTGTCGGAGCTTGCTGGCCTCCAACCGGACGTGCCCCGCGAGCATGGCGAGATGGTTGGCGATACGGTGATCCGCCTCCCGCGCCAGATCGGACGCCAGGCCCGCGCCGCCGATCTTCATGCTCGGCGACTGATGGAGTGATCCCATGTTCGTTCCTCGCAAGATGGCTGCCCGCCATCTTCAGGGCGACGCGAAGGCGCTGCTCACATGACTTCGGGATGCAAGGTTCAGGATCAAGGGGAATGGCGGGAACTGATCACGACGATGACCAGAACTGATCTTGCACCAGGCGATATCGAAACCGGGTCAGCGCGTGATCGAGCGTAGCGGAGGACGTCAGCTCAACAGGAAAGCTAGGCGGTCGCGTGGAGCGCGTGTTTCCGATCAAGCGCAGTGAGCACAAACTCGGCGAGGCGCGCAGCCGCCATGGGTACGGCGGTGCGCGCCCGCAGGAGAGCGATCTCCGCGTCGGGCAGGCCTGGCAATCCTTCGGCTTCTCCGAGGATGGCGAGATCCGCCGGAACCATGTCCCTCGGCAGCACGGTGATCCCAAGACCGGCGCGCAATGCGGCGTGCTGACCCGCCAGTGACGGGCTGGTGTAGGCGCAGCGCCACGGGCGATCAGAGGCCTCCAAGGCCGCGATGGCGCGTTTTCGATAGACACACGGCGACGGTGCGAGCACCAGCGGTGCGACAGACGCCGCTTCGAGCACGCCCTTGTCCGCGGCCGCCCAGACCAAATGTTCCCGCCAGACCCGCACCCCCTGGTCCGGTCCCAGCGGCTCGCGCTTGACCAGAGCGATGTCGAGCTGACCCTCCCGGAGCTTCTCGAGGAGGTGAAGGGTGAGGTCGCAGGTGACCGTGAGCGCGACCCTTGGATGGAGCCGGACGAACTGGCCGAGGATCTCGGGCAGATGGGCGGTGGCGAAGTCCTCCGGGGCGCCGAGCCGGACCTCCCCTTCGATGTCATCACCCCTCACCTCAGCCAGGACTTCGTCGTTCACCCGCAAGAGTCGCCGAGCCTGAGGAAGGAAGATCTCACCCTCTTCGGTGAGCACCACGTGCCGCGGGTCACGAGACAACAGGCTGACCCCCACCTGGTCTTCGAGGCGCCGCATCTGAAGGCTCACGGCTGACTGGCTGCGCCCCAGTCGCTGGCCAGCTCGTGTGAAACTCTGCGCCTCCACCACGGCGACGAAGGTCCGGATGAGATCCAGATCGAGATTGACGTTTCTGTGGGCGCGGTGGGGCATGATTGCATTGACATATTACGCCGATGCCGAATTTCAAGGTTACGCTTGCCATTTCGGACGGTAGGGCGGCGCTTACATTTGTGAGCACCCCCGTATGGAACTCAGTACGGTCCAGGCCCTGGCGGCTCCGGGCACCTTGTTCTTCATCCTCGGAGCAACAGCCGGCTTCGTCCGGTCGGATCTCACGGTGCCGGAGCAGGTATCGCGAGGCCTCGCCCTCTATCTGATGCTCTGCATCGGGTTCAAGGGCGGGGTCGAAGCGCGAACGCATGGTGTCGAACTCACGATGCTGAGTGCGGGCCTTGCTGGCCTTTTCCTGAGCTTCCTGACCCCGTTCATCGTGTTCGAGCTGTTCCGTCGAGTGGCGCGGCTTGACCGCGCCACAAGCGCCGCCACGGCTGCTGCTTACGGTTCGGTCTCGGTTGTCACCTTTGCGGCTGCGACCGAGTTCCTAAGTGCGCTCGGCCGTCCTGCTGCAGGCTATATGGCGGCGGTGCTGGCGATTATGGAGACACCAGCGATCCTGTCGGGCCTCCTGCTGGCCCGACGCGCGCCTGCTTCAGCTCCGGCGGCGACGACCCCGCGCACCTTGCATGAGGTATTCTTCAACGGGGCGCTGATGGTGCTCGTCGGCAGCTTCGCCATAGGAATGGCGACGGGAGAGCGGGGCATGGCCAAGCTTGACCCGTTCGTGAATGGGATGTTCCAGGGAGCGCTCTGCTTCTTCCTGCTCGACATGGGACTCACCGCTGCCAGGAGCCTCCAAGGTGGCCGCGGTCTCCCCCCGCGTCTGCTGGCGCTTGGGATCTGCATTCCAATCGCTGGCGCGGCCGCCGCGCTCCTCGCCTCCGCGATCCTGATGCTCCCGGCGAGCGAGGCGACCGTGCTCATGGTGCTGGCGAGCTCCGCCTCTTACATCGCCGTCCCCGCCGCTATGCGCCTGGCGCTGCCAGAGGCGGACGCGGGTGTTTATGTGACGCTTCCGCTCGCGGTGACCTTTCCCTTCAACCTCCTGCTGGGCATCCCGCTGTACGCCTGGACAGCAGCTGAACTGCTCTGACATGACGGACGCTCGTCTTGCCGATCAGCTCTACTCATCGGCGGCGACCTTGCGCCGCTCAGCTTCGCTTCTGACATTCGGGAAGGACCGGGCCCCGCTGGTGCGGCCCCGCGCTGTGCGGTGGCTTCACGATGTCGGTCCACCGACTTGCTCGTCCGCGCCTACGGGGCGTGGGCCTGGAGATGACCGGAGGGTTCGATGTTCATGGCGATGATGAAGCCGATCCAAAACGCGGTGCGGGCGTCCAGAGTGGCGCAGGCGGAGGAGCGCTGCAGGGCTCAGCCCTGTCCGCGGCGTCTTGCTGAACTTCAGGAGCACGAGCGACGGGCTATGGAGAACCTGATCCTCGCGCAGATCTGGTGGGGGCCTTACTGGTCCTTCGCTGAACTCTGTTGGGGTGGCCTCGGCGAGCGAGAGATTGACGCGGAACGGCGCCTCGTGTCCCCGGACGTCAAAGCATCACCGACGCCGCTGCCGGTGGCGGCGGAGTGAGCTCGCATGAAGGTCGCACGTCCGGACCCGATGCTGTCGTCACGGCCGACGGCGCCTGGGCCTAATCGGAGATCGCTCCGAAGCGGTGCTGGGTGCAGCGTGGCGACCGGCGGTCGGTTCGATCAAGGTAAGTCATCATCGCCATGAGCGGTTCTTATCACGAGGCCGGTAGCGGACTCTGAGCCGCGCACCATATCAAAAATAGCGGACCGGGCCCCTCTGACGATCGACAGCGATCGTGATGTCGGACCGCACGGTGCGTCCGGTCGGCCCGCCCCCCAGCCTCCCGTCGGCCGGGCGCACCTTTAGCTTCGGAGGCGCCATTGGACACCCATAGACTTGGACGTTTGCGCTGCGAGCACAGTCAGCTCGAACAACGGTTGAAGGCCGAGCTTGGCCGGCCGCTCCCAAACGAATTTCTTGTGCGAGAGCTTAAGCAGCGCAAGCTGCAAGTCAGGGATGAGATCTTCCTGGCCGAATGCGGGCGCGTCAGCTGACGACTTGCGCCAACTTTTCCCGAGGCGCTCAATCAGCACCTCTCGCCTTCTTCCGGACCTAAACGATGCTCGATCTTCTAACCGCCCCTTGGCTGGGAAAGCCGCTTTGGATGTGGGTGGCGTTCGCCGGCATTGTGGTCGTGCTGCTCGCCCTCGACCTGGGCGTGCTCCACCGCAAGCATAAGGAAATCGGTGTCCGCGAAAGCCTCGCGCTCTCCGCAGGTTACATTGCCCTTGGCGTCGGTTTCGGCGTCTGGGTCTGGTCCGAACTGGGGCGCCAGGCGGGCGTCGAATACCTGACCGGCTTCCTGGTGGAGAAGAGCCTGGCGCTCGACAACGTGTTCGTCATCGCGACCATCTTCACCGCCTTCGCCATTCCATCGGTATATCAGCACAGAGTGCTGTTCTGGGGCGTACTGGGTGTGATCCTCCTCCGAGGCATCATGATTGGTGCTGGCGCGGCCCTCGTCGCCCAATTTGAGTGGCTCCTGCTCGTGTTCGCCGGCTTCCTTGTCCTCATGGGCGTGAAGATGTTCGGCGCCCCGTCTGCACCAAAAGATCCACTCAACTCGCGGATCTACCGCTGGTTTGCAGGTCACATGAGACTAACGGACGGCCTGCGGGGACACCGCTTTTTCGTGCGCGAACCTGGGCCAGGCGGGAAGACCGTGCTGTGGGCGACGCCGCTGTTCATGGCGCTAATTATGGTGGAGCTAGCGGACGTGATCTTCGCGGTCGACTCCGTGCCCGCGATCTTCGCGATCACCACTGATCCCTATCTCGTCTACACCTCCAACATCTTCGCGATCCTCGGCCTGCGGGCGCTCTATTTTGCGCTAGCGGCCGTCGTGGCGCGGTTTGCCTACCTCAAGAAGGCCTTGGCCTTACTTCTGGTCTTCATCGGCGCGAAAGTCTTCGTGGCGGAGTTCATGGGGTGGGAAAAGTTCCCCGCAGTCGTTTCCCTTGGGGTAACCGCCGCTCTGCTTGCGGGCGGTGTCGTCTATTCCATGTTCAAGACGCGGAACGCCGGCCGCGCCACGACCTGAGGTCTGCCATTCGGGCGCTACCCACGGGTGGCGCCCTCACCTGAGGACGACTTCGATGGAGATGTGTCTTTCCATCGCTTCAGGGCCGCGCGCTGCTGGTGACAGAACGTCCAAGAGGCGCAGTGGACTCTGGTTCGGCTTGACGGTCGGCCTGCGCCCGATCTGCAAGAGCGAACCAGTCGGGCTTCTTTGGATCCTTCGATTCGAGGGCATGGCCCAACGTCCGGCACACGCTCGCGGCTGGCATGGCTGGGCGCCTCAGGCGTGCGGGCCCTTGACCGGGATCAATGCTCACGAGCCACGATAGAACAGTCTCCCCGACTGACGGGAGAACAACATGGCTTTCTGCGACACCCTCGTCAGCACCGGCAGGAGCGCCGACCACGGCCCGCTGGCGGCGTGCTCGGCGGGGGGGGCTGCGGCAAAGAGAGAAGCCACCCTGCTAGGCGTGTGTGCACGAATCCTCAATGGCGTAAGCCACGAGACGCCGAGCAGGCGCACAGCGCCATTGTTTGTCGTCCAATGAAGCGGGCAGCGTCACGCCCTGGGCTGTCAGGCTCGTCAGAGAACGTGATGCGGGCGATCGAGCTGCGGGTCCACGATATCGGGCAGCTTTTCCACACCCTCGATCCGTTGCCATATCGCGAGCGGGATCTCGATGAGCAGGTCGAGGAGTATGTCGTGGGTTGGGCCGGGGAGATGTCCCACGGCCCATCCGAGATCGTCATTCACTTGCCGACTGATCAGGCTGCGCGGCAGGAAGCCGCGCATATCCAAGACGCAATCCGCAATTACTTCGCCTACCGCGCCAATGTAACGACCTGGGAGTTGCACGAGCTCTTTCGCACTGGCCGCGGCGCGCTGATCGTAGGCTTAGCCGTGCTGGCGGGATCGGTCGTACTCGCGCGTGCTCTCGGAGATCTGTTGGGGGGCGGCGATCTTGCCCGCTTCTCCGAGGAGGGCCTGATCATCATGGGCTGGGTAGCCAACTGGCGCCCCGTCCAAATCTTCCTCTACGATTGGCAGCCCCTCGTACGGCGACGCCGCCTCTACCGGCGACTTGCCGCGATTCCCGTGAGGCTCGCCCCCTCGCCGTGAAGGACCGCCCGCCCAGTAGGTCGCACCCGGCTGGAACAGCGACAGCCTATAGGCGGTGCAGGTGAGCAGATATTGCGCGGCGAGGTATCAGGGCGTGATCGCCACCTTCAAGACGCCGTCGCGCTGATTGGCGAAGAGATCATAGGCCGCCTCGATCTCAGTGAGCTTGAACCGGTGGGTCACCAATGGTCGAGTATCCAGCCGGCCCGACCCGATCGTGGCCATAAGACGGCGCATGCGCTCCTTGCCGCCAGGACAGAGTGTGGTGACGATCTTGTGGTCACCGAGGCCTGCGGCGAAGGCGTCCAGCGGAATTCTCAGATCTTCTGAGTAGACGCCAAGGGACGACAGGGTGCCTCCGGGGCGGAGCACCCGCAGCGCCGCCTCAAATGTCACCTGCCGACCCAAGGCCTCTATGGCGACATCCACCCCGCGACCGTCGGTCAGCCGGAGGATCTCGGCGACGACGTCGTGCCGACTGAAATCGACGACATGGTCGGCCCCCATGCGACGGGCGATCTCCATGCGTGCCGGCACAGCCTCCACCCCGATTATGGTGGTGGCGCCCATCAGGCGGGCGCCCGCGGTGGCGCAAAGTCCGATGGGTCCTTGGGCAAAGACCGCCACGGTGTCCCCGATCTTCACGCCACCTCTTTCGGCGCCCGAAAAGCCGGTCGACATGATGTCGGGACACATCAAGACCTGCTCGTCCGAGAGCTGATCAGGAACCGCCGCCAAATTGGCCATGGCGTCGGGCACGAGGAGATACTCCGCTTGCGCCCCGTCGATCGTGTTTCCGAACCGCCAGCCGCCCATGGGCTTGAACCCATGCGGCGTTCCCGCTCCATCCTGAGAGTGATAGCCGCAAAGGCACGCGGCGCTGTGTCCGCTCGGCGTGATCGCCCCGGCGACCACCCGCTGACCCTCCACGTAGCCGCGCACGGCCGAGCCTAGCTTCTCGATGACGCCGACCGGCTCATGCCCGACGGTGAGCCCTCGCGCGACGGGGTACTCACCCTTGAGGATGTGGACATCGGTCCCGCAGATTGTCGTCGTGGTGATGCGGATCAGGGCATCCAGCGGCCCAACTTCGGGAACCGGTTTCTCCTCAAGCACGATCCGGTTCGGCTCCACGAACACCGCCGCCTTCATCATCATCGCCATGAGACTTTCCTCCAGTCACGGGCCGACCGCAGCGAGCCGTCCATCCTGCAGTCAGTGCGACAGGAAGAGGGGCACCTTCGGATCGTGAAGCATGTATTCCGTGGCGCCGCCGAGGATGAATTCCCTCACGCGGGAGCGGCCGTAGGCGCCCATGACCAGCAGGTCAGACCGATGCTGCACGACGTAATCGGAGAAGACCTGCCCGACCTTGCGGCCCGCCACGTCGACTTCATCCGCGACGGCGTCAACGCCATGGATCTTGAGGTGGCGGACCACCTCCTCCCCGAGACCATGGCTCGCCTCGGCCTTTTCGTTTGTGACTGTAAGTACGCGCACCTGCCTCGCCTTCGGTAGGAGCGGAAGCGCGTCAGCGAGCGCCCGTGCGGCGGTCCGGCTGCCGTCCCAGGCGACCACGACGGTGCTGAGGCCGCCGCCCAGAAGGTCGGCCACGCTAGGCCGGAAGAGCAACACCGGTCGCCCTGAGCCAAATACGACCGCTTCCGCGACCGAGCGCTGGCCGTCGAGGCGGTCCGTCATCGGCACGAGGCAGAGGTCACGAGTGCGGGCGTGGAGCGCCACATGTTCGCCGACAGCGTAGAGATCCGCCTTCGTCAACAGGCTGCCCCCGCTGACTTTGTAGGTCGCGAGCTTCTCGTCGACGATCCTCATTGCCTCCCGGCACGCGGCGAGGCTCTTGGCCTCCTGCTCGGCGCATACGCCACTGAGATTGATCAGCCGGCTCGCGAGATAGTTGCTGGGGGCCTGCAGTTCGACCTGAACGGCGAGAGCGGTCAGGGAGCCCCCGGCCGCGGCGGCGAAGCGCACGGCTTGGTCGATGGCCTCCTCAGAAGTCGCGTCGGGATAGCTGTCGATATGAAGCAGGATGTCTCTCATTGGCAGCGACATGCACATTTCCTCGACTGTTCAGCGGGAAATGAGCCGCAGGGCGGCTGCAGGCGCATTGATCGACGTCAACCCGGCACAGTGGATGGCTAAGACGCCGAGGCTGATCGGCCCGTCGATCATCGTCCGGCCCTCAGCGTTTAAGTTACGCGCATTCGCGATCTCTCTCATTGCGCAAGATCAACGCGCGAAGGCGAGGGGTCTGGCAAGCTGTTGCGGTGGGAGGATTAAAGGTGCCCAACCCCAACTGGAGCCAGAGCCCGCCACGGGCCGTCATTCTGGCGACCGATCTTAGCAGCCGCTGCGATCGGGCAATGGACCGCGCGGCCCTCCTCGCCTCCACCTGGCATGCCCGGCTCGTCGTCCTGAACGTTCTGGAGTCTCAGGCGGACAGTTCTCGGCAGCGACATGATGTGGAACTGCCCAGCTGGCGTCGCCCGCCGGATCCGGAGATGGTCGCCGCCGCCCAGGTCCGGCGTGATCTGAGCAAGGAACTGCAGTCCGTTGAGGTAAGGGTTATGGAAGGCGACCCGGCTGCGGCCATTGAGGTTGGAGCCAAGGAGGCGGCCGGGGAATTGATCGTCGTTGGGATCGCCCGGGACGAGACGCTGGGCCGCTACTTCCTCGGCTCGACTGTCGACCAACTCGCGCGCAAGACTGCCATCCCGCTGCTGGTCGCCAAGAGCCGCCCTAGACCGTACCGCGAGGTTCTCGTCGCAACGGATTTCTCTCCCTCGTCGCAGCACGCCCTTACGGCCGCCGCCCGCTTCTTCCCCACGGCTTCCCTCACCCTATTGCACGCCTGGGAGGTCCCGTTTCCCGGCTTCCTCGACCACGACAGTTTCCGAGAACAGTGGCGTTCTTTGGAGCAGGAGGCGTGTGAACAGTTCATCGCGGGATCGGCCTTGTCGCTGGAGCAGCGCAGCAACCTCAAGGTCCTGATGGAGCGTGGCTCGCCGGAGGTGTTGGTGCGGGCCTACATGGAAGACAAGGGGGTGGACCTCGTCGTCGTCGGCACGCATGGCCGTAGCGGCGTTTTTGACGTGCGCCTGGGCGGTACCGCCAAACGCATCCTTGAATTCGCGCCGGGCGACGTCCTGCTCATACGTGAGCCCAAGGCCGTTTCCAACGACGCTTCGCACGCGACCGATTAGGCGCGCGGAACTCGCAAGGAGGCTGGGATGGCCGCACCATCTTCCGAACCGTGGCACGCCGCCAGCCCGGAGGCCGTTCTCGCCAGGCTCGGCAGCGCGAGCGAGGGCCTGAGCTCCTCCGAAGCGGCCAATCGGCTGGCGATTCATGGGCCAAACCAGCTCCCGCAGGCAGCCGCCCGGTCCGCGCTGCGGCGCTTCCTCAGCCATTTCCACCATGTGCTTATCTACGCGCTGCTTGGGGCCGCCGGGATTACGGCCGCGCTGGGACACTGGGTCGATACCGGTGTGATCGTCGCTGTCGTGATCGCCAACGCGGTGATCGGCTTCATCCAGGAAGGTCAAGCCGAGCAAGCAATGGACGCTATCCGGCAGATGCTTGCGCCGAAATGCTCCGTCCTGCGCGACGGCGTCCGTCTCAGCATCGACAGCGCCTTCGTCGCGCCCGGCGACATCGTCCTGCTTGAAGCAGGCGAGAAGGTGCCAGCCGACCTCCGGCTGATCGAAGCGGCTGGCCTCCGGATCGAAGAGGCGATCCTCACGGGTGAATCCGTGCCGGTCGACAAGGCAATAGAGCCAGTCGTCCCCGAGGCGCCCATCGGCGATCGCTCCTCCATGGCCTACAGCGGCACGCTCGTCGCCGCCGGCGCGGGGCGGGGCGTGGCGGTCGTCACCGGCGCCTCCACGGAGATCGGCCGCATCAGCGGCATGCTGTCGACTGTCGAGTCGCTCACCACGCCTTTGGTGCGCCAGATGGACGCCTTCGCGCGCTGGCTAACCATCCTCATCCTGCTGATCGCGGTGGTGCTGCTGGTCTACGGCTACTTCGTCGGCCACTTGCCGTTCAGCGAGCTCTTCATGACCGTGGTCGGCCTGTCTGTCGCCGCGATCCCGGAGGGCCTGCCGGCGGTGCTCACCATCACCTTGGCGGTCGGCGTGCGGGCGATGGCCCGACGCAATGCGATCGTACGGCGTCTGCCGGCCATCGAGACGCTTGGAGCGGTGTCCGTCATCTGCACGGACAAGACCGGGACGCTGACGCGAAACGAGATGATGGTGGTGACCTTG